>JAZQNT010000633.1:0-2750 GCA_045627505.1 Nocardioides sp. | reverse complement strand
GTGAGTTCCTCACGCAAGGGCGCCGTGAGTTCCTCACGCAAGGGCGCCGTGAGTTCCTCACGCAAGGGCGCCGTGAGTTCCTCACGCAAGGGCGCAGCGAGTGCCTCACGCAAGAGCACAGCGAGCGCCGTTCCCACTGCCGCCAGCGGCAGCACCCACCACCAGACCATG
The DNA here is from genome assembly GCA_045627505.1 of Nocardioides sp. GTDB lineage: Bacteria > Actinomycetota > Actinomycetes > Propionibacteriales > Nocardioidaceae > Nocardioides. The sequence continues at coordinate 2,579 of JAZQNT010000633.1, read as the reverse complement.
ACCGTCACCCACACGCAGGAGGGGCACCATGAGTGACACGGCCACCGACACCGTCACCGAGCACGAGACCCAGGCAACGGCAGGGCCGGCGCCCGAGCTGACCGTCGAGGAGCAGCGCCGCGCCACGATGCTGGCCAGGCTCGTCGACCTGGACGCCGAGCACGCCAAGGCCGTCGCGGGCGGCGGTGAGAAGTACATCGAGCGCCACCACAAGCGGGGCAAGCTGCTCCCGCGCGAGCGGATCGAGCTGCTGATCGACGAGGGCACCGCGTTCCTGGAGCTCTCTCCGCTCGCCGGCTGGGGGTCGGACTTCACCGTCGGCGCCTCCACCGTCTGCGGGATCGGCGTGGTCGAGGGCGTGGAGTGCATGATCTCGGCCAACGACCCCACCGTGAAGGGCGGCGCGTCGAACCCGTGGACGTTGAAGAAGACGTTCCGGGCCGCGCAGATCGCCGAGGAGAACGGTCTTCCCTCGATCTCCCTGGTCGAGTCGGCCGGCGCCGACCTGCCGACGCAGAAGGAGATCTTCATCCCCGGCGGCAAGATCTTCCGCGACCTCACCCGGGCCTCGGCCCGACGCACCCCGACCGTCGCGCTGGTCTTCGGCAACTCCACCGCCGGAGGCGCCTACGTCCCGGGACTCTCCGACTACACGGTGATGGTCAAGGAGCAGGCCAAGGTGTTCCTGGCCGGTCCGCCGCTGGTGAAGATGGCCACCGGTGAGGAGACCGACGACGAGACGCTCGGTGGCGCCGAGATGCACGCCCGGATCTCCGGGCTGGCCGACTACCTGGCCGAGGACGAGCGGGACGCGATCCGGCTGGGGCGCCGCATCATCGCCCGGCTCAACTGGCGCAAGGCGCGTCCGGAGGGCGAGCGCAGCTCCGCCAGCTCTTGGGCAGAACCCGCGCACGACCCCGAGGAGCTGCTCGACCTCATCCCCACCGACCTGAAGGAGCCGTTCGACCCGCGTGAGGTGATCGTCCGGATCGTCGACGGGGTCAGCCCCGGCAACGAGGTGCCGTTCGACGAGTTCAAGCCGCTCTACGGCTCCTCGCTGGTGACCGGCTGGGCCAAGCTGCACGGACGTCCGATCGGCATCCTCGCCAACGCCCAGGGCGTGCTGTTCAGCGAGGAGGCGCAGAAGGCCACCCAGTTCATCCAGCTGGCCAACCAGAAGGACACCCCGCTGCTGTTCCTGCACAACACCACCGGCTACATGGTCGGCAAGGAGTACGAGCAGGGCGGCATCATCAAGCACGGCGCAGCGATGATCAACGCGGTCTCCAACTCCACCGTCCCGCACATCTCGATCCTGATCGGTGCCTCCTACGGTGCCGGCAACTACGGCATGAACGGCCGCGCCTACGACCCGCGGTTCCTGTTCACCTGGCCGAACGCGAAGTCGGCGGTGATGGGTCCGGCCCAGCTGGCCGGCGTGCTCTCGATCGTCTCCCGGGCCGCGGCCGAGGCGAAGGGCAAGCCGTTCGACGAGGAGGCCGACGCCGGGATGCGGGCGTTCGTCGAGCAGATGGTCGAGGAGCAGTCGCTGCCGTACGTGCTGAGCGGAATGCTCTACGACGACGGCGTCATCGACCCGCGTGACACCCGCACGATCCTCGGGATCGCGTTCTCCGCCATCGACACCAGCCCCGTCGAGGGCACCGACCGCTTCGGCGTCTTCCGGATGTGAGTGAGCCAATGACCAACGAGACCACTGTCCCGACCCAGACTGTTCCGATTCAGGTGATCACCAAGATCCTGGTCGCCAACCGCGGCGAGATCGCCCGACGCGTCTTCGCCACCGCCCGCCGCCTCGGCATCGGCACCGTCGCCGTCCACTCCGACGCCGACGCCGGCCTGCCGTTCGTGGCCGAGGCCGACCAGGCGGTCCGCCTGCCCGGCAACACCCCGGCCGAGACCTACCTGCGCGCCGACCTCGTGATCGAGGCCGCGCGGAAGACCGGCGCGGACGCCATCCACCCCGGCTACGGCTTCCTGTCCGAGAACGCCGAGTTCGCCCGGGCCGTGACCGAGGCGGGCCTGACCTGGATCGGTCCGGACCCGGCCTCGATCGAGTCGATGGGCTCGAAGATCGAGTCGAAGAAGCTGATGGAGGCCGCCGGGGTCCCGGTGCTCGCCGACCTCGGCCACACCGCGACCGAGGCAGACCTGCCGCTGCTGGTCAAGGCCAGCGCCGGGGGTGGCGGTCGCGGCATGCGGATCGTTCGCGACCTGGCTGCGCTGGCCGGGGAGGTCGACCTGGCCTCGGCCGAGGCGGCGTCCGCGTTCGGCGACGGCACCGTCTTCGTCGAGCCGTACGTCGAGCACGGCCGGCACGTCGAGGTCCAGGTGGTCGGTGACCGGCACGGCACCGTCGCGGTCTTCGGCGAGCGCGACTGCTCGATCCAGCGCCGCCACCAGAAGCTGATCGAGGAGTCGCCGGCGCCGCTCGTGGACGCGGACCTGCGCGAGCGCATCGGCAAGATCGTCGTCGCCTACAACCGCAAGGGCGAGCCCGTGACCTGTGAGGATCTGGAGGTTGCCGGCGCCATGACCGCATGGATGCGCAACACCAT
>JAZQNT010000632.1:0-2386 GCA_045627505.1 Nocardioides sp. | reverse complement strand
AGCCGCTGCGCCTCACCACCGGACAACGCGGGCGTGGCCTCGCCGAGGGTCAGGTAGCCCAGACCCAGGTCGACGAGGGTCTGCAGGCGGGAGCGGGCCTTGGGCAGGTCGCCGGTGTGCTCGACGGCCTGGGCGACGGTGCAGGCCAGCAGTTGGGGGAGGGTCAGCGCCTCGTCCTCGTCCCCGTCCTCGCCGAGGCCGCGCGGGACGCGGCGGACGGCGTCGGCCGCAGGGGCGTAGCGGGAGCCGTCGCAGTCCGGGCAGACGATGTCGACGTCGGGCAGGAACTGCACGTCGAGTGCAATCTGGCCGGTGCCGTCACAGGTGGGGCACCGCAGGGTGCCGGTGTTGTAGGAGAAGTCCCCGGCCCGCAGACCGTGCTCCTTCGCCGTCGGTGTGGCGGCCCAGGCGCGGCGCAGGTCGTCCAGCACCCCGCTGTAGGTGGCGACGGTGGAGCGCACGTTGATGCCGATCGGTGAGGCGTCCACGACGTTGACCCGACTGATGCCGTCCGCGCGGATCGCCCGCACGTGTGCGGGGAGCGGCTCACCCGCGCTGTGCGCCCTCAGCGCCGGGACCAGACTCTCCAACACCAGGGTGGTCTTGCCGGAGCCGGAGGCGCCGGTGACGGCGATGAGGCGCCCGCGCGGAATGTCCAGGTCGAGCGCGTGGACGGTGTGCAGCGGCGCGGTCGCCAGATGGATCCGCCCCCGCGCAAAGACGTCCTCCGCGCCCGCTCGCGGCCGGCTGATGACCGGTGCCCGCCCCGACAGGAACGCGGCGATCAGGGACTCAGCGTTGCCCTCGACGTCGCGGGGCGTGCCCTGCGCGACGACCGTGCCGCCGTCCCGTCCGGAGCCCGGGCCCACCTCGATCAGCCAGTCGGTCTCGCGCAGCACCTGCACGTCGTGGTCGACCACCACCACCGAGTTGCCGTCCAGCACCAGCGTGCGGATGACCTCCAGCAGGCCGTCGATGTTCGCGGGGTGCAGGCCGATCGAGGGCTCGTCCAGCACGTACAGCACGCCCGTGGTCTGGTTGCGCACCGCGCGCGACAGCGCGACCCGCTGCCGTTCCCCGGTGGAGAGCGTGGCCGAGGCACGGTCCAGGGTCAGGTAACCCAGGCCGAGGTCGAGCAGCCGCTGGGCGGTGGCGACCATCTGCGACACGATGCTCTGCGCCATCGCCTGCATGGATGCCGGCACGTCGGCGGGGATCGTCCGCACCCAGGCGGTGAGGTCCTCGAGGGTCTTGGCGGTGGCCTCGGCCAGGGTGATGCCGTCGACGAGGCTGGATCGGGCCTGCGCGCTCAGCCGGGTGCCCCCGCACTCCGGGCAGCTCTGCACGGAGAGGAACCGGTCGACGCGCGCGAGCCCCTTGTCGGTGGTGGCCTTCTTCAGCGCCTCCTCGACGGCCTGGCGGGCGTTGCGGTAGCTGGCGTTCAGCTCGAAGAGCTTGCCGCTCTTCGCCGGGTACAGGATGACGCGCTTGACCGGCGGCCCGGCGTAGACGATGTGGCGCTCGGCCTGCGTCAGCTGGGAGAACGGCACGTCGGTGCGTACGCCCAGCTCGGCAGCCACCTTGGGCACGGCGGCCAGGCCGAACATCGACCACGGCACCACCGCGCCCTCGTCGATGCTGCGGCTGGGATCGGGCACCAGCGCGTCCTCGTCCACCTCACGCACGCTCCCGGTGCCGGCGCAGCGCGGGCAGGCGCCCTCGCTGTTGAACGCGAACGACTCCGCACTCGGCGGCCCGAACGTCGCGCCGCACTCCGGGCAGGTCAACGGCCGGTCGAGGGCGACGTCCATCGTCGGAGCCAGATGGTGGCCGTTCGGGCACCGGTGACGGCCGAGCCGGGAGAACAGCAGCCGCAGGCTGTTGAGCAGCTCGGTGGAGGTGCCGAAGGTGCTGCGCACCCCGGGAACACCGGGCCGCTGGCGCAGCGCGAGCGCCGCCGGCACGTGCTCGACGCTGTCCACGGCCGCGTGCGCGGCCTGGGTCAGGCGACGTCGGGTGTAGGTGGAGAGGGCCTCCAGGTAGCGCCGCGACCCCTCGGCGTACAGCACCCCGAGAGCCAGGGACGACTTCCCCGAGCCGGAGACACCGGCGATCGCGACCAGCTTGCCGAGCGGCACCGTGACGTCGACGTCCTTGAGGTTGTGCACGCGGGCGCCGCGCACCGTGATCGCGGTCGGTGCAGCGACCGCCCCGCGCCCGGCAGCGTCCCCCGCGTCCCCCGCTCGTCGTTCACGCACCGGCGTCGCGCTGCGGTCCCACCGGCGGGGTGGCCCCGCTGGCGTCCTTGCCGCGCCAGTGTCGCGGGAGCCCGAGGGCCGGCAGGATGATCAGCGCCATCAGCGCCCACGCCACCCAGAACGCGAAG
>JAZQNT010000631.1:0-3698 GCA_045627505.1 Nocardioides sp. | reverse complement strand
CACGCCGTGCGGCTTCTGGCACTGGGCGGTCATGGACCTCCCGGCCTCCGCCACGGAGCTTCCGACCGGTGTGAAGGCGGACCAGCTCCCCGACGGTGCCTTCGTGCTGCGCAACGACGAGGGCGAGCGCGCCTTCCTGGGGGCCGCTCCCCCGCCGGGTGACCATCCCCACCGCTACTACTTCGTCGTGCACGCGGTGAGTGAGCACACCCTGGGGATCGACGCCGACTCCTCGAACGCAGCCATGAGCTCCCGCCTGGCCTTCACGACCCTGGCTCGCGGAATGATCCTCGGCACCCACCAGCAGTGACGGCCCGGCGGCGGGGCCAGCCACCGCCCGCTGCCGGATCTGGTCGGGTCACTGACCCAGGGTGGCCAGGACCTCGGCGAACGGAGTGGGCGCAGCCAACTCCTCCGCCACCGTGCGTCCCCGGCGTTCAGCCCGCACCCCGACCGCCCCGAGCAGGGCAGCCAGTTCTCGGCCGGCACGCTCTGCGCGCCGCGTGAGCGAGCCGTCGGCCGCGGGTCCGAAGTCCTCCGCCGCAGCGAACACGGCGGTGGGCACCGGGACTGCCTTCAGGTAGGCGAAGAGCGGTCGCATCGCGTGTTCGAGCACCAGCGAGTGCCGGGCGGAGCCTGCGGTGGCGCCCAGCACCACCGGCTTGCCGGCGAGGACCTCCGGCTCCAGGACGTCGAAGAAGGTCTTGAACAACCCCGAGTAGGACGCCGAGAAGACGGGCGACACCGCCACCAGCGCATCCGCGTCGGCCACCGTGCGGAATGCCTTGGCGAGCGCTTCGCCCGGGAACCCGGTCAGCAGGGCGTCGGTCAACTCGTGGGCCAGCGGGCGGAGCTCCACCATGTCCACCTCGACGTCCACCTCGACGTCCACCTCGCCCTTGTGCCCCGCGTCGCGCAGGGCGCCCGCGGCGCCCCGGCCGAGCTCGTCGGCCAGGAGACGGGTGGTGGAGGGGGTGGAGAGTCCGGCCGAGACAACGGCGATGCGCATGGTGCTTCCTCTCGTGGGACGTGCGTCGGTGAGGCTGCGGGGGTGGTTCTGCGTGGATGGTTCTGAGTGGGTGGTTCTGCCTCAGGCGCGCGGGGACTGGCCGGTGACGCCGTCAGCGGGCGCGTGCACGGTCACGTCCCGCGCCCCTCCCCGGGCCGCGACCAACGAGGCGTGGGTGGGCGCGTCCGGGACGTGCGCCGGACGCATGGCGGCGAACTCCTTGCGCAGGACCGGAACGACCTCGGCGCCGAGGATGTCCAGCTGCTCGAGCACGGTCTTGAGTGGCAGACCGGCGTGGTCCATCAGCCAGAGCTGTCGCTGGTAGTCGCCGACCAGGTCACGGAACCCCAGGGTCTTCTCGATCACCTGCTGCGGCGAGCCGACCGAGAGCGGCGTCCCGGCCATGAAGTCCTCCAACGACGGGCCGTGTCCGTAGACCGGCGCGTTGTCGAAGTACGGGCGGAACTGCTTCACCGCGTCCTGGGAGTTCTTGGCCATGAAGGCCTGTCCACCCAGCCCGACGATCGCCTGGTCGGCGCGGCCGTGGCCGTAGTGCTCGAACCGGCGGCGATACAACTGCACCATCTGCGCCGCGTGCGACGACGGCCAGAAGATGTGGTTGTGGAAGAAACCGTCGCCGTAGTAGGCGGCCTGCTCAGCGATCTCGGGGCTGCGGATCGAGCCGTGCCACACGAACGGCGCGACGCCGTCGAGCGGTCGAGGGGTGGCCGTGAAGCCCTGGAGCGGGGTGCGGTGCTTGCCCTGCCAGTTGACCACGTCCTCGCGCCACAGCTTGTGCAGCAGCGCGTAGTTCTCCACGGCGAGCTCGATGCCGTCCTGCAGACGCTTCCCGAACCACGGATACACGGGCGGAGTGTTCCCCCGCCCCAGCATCAGGTCGATGCGACCGTCCGCCAGGTGCTGCAACTGGGCGTAGTCCTCCGCGATCCGAACGGGGTCAGTGGTGGTGATCAGCGTGGTGGAGGTGGACAGCACGATTCGCTCGGTCTGCGCTGCCACGAACGCCATCGTCGTGGTCGGGGACGAGGCGGCGAAGGGCGGGTTGTGGTGCTGGCCGAAGGCCATGACGTCCAGCCCGACCTCCTCCGCGTGCTTCGCGATGGTGACGGTCGCCTTGATGCGCTCGTTCTCGGTGGGCGTGCGACCGGTCAGCGGGTCGGTGGTGACGTCGCCGACGGTGAAGATTCCGAATTGCACAGCCGCTCCTTGAAGTTGAATGCTGAACCGTGGGGGGAACCTCTCCACCCGTACGGCTATTCCCGCGCCCCGGTGCACGTATGGACCAGCATTCCGCCCCCGGGGCCGCGAAACCGACTGCTTCCACCCCGCTGGCATCATGACGGCATGAGCGCCGCCCATCCGTACCCCGAGAGCATCGACCCGGGCGATCCTGACATTCTGGGCGCTCCCTTCACCCAGGAGAAGATCGACCTCGGCTGGGACCAGGAGGGGGCGGTCGAGGCCACGCTCGTCCGTGCCCCCACGCACGGGCCCACCAACGCGGCAGTGCTGCACGTCCACGGCTTCTGCGACTACTTCTTCCACCGCGAGTACGCACGTTGGTGGACCGATCGCGGATACACCTTCTACGCCCTGGACCTGCGCAAGTACGGACGGTCCCTGGGTGACCACCAGACCCCGAACTACGTCGAGGACCTCTCCCAGTACTTCCCTGAACTGGACGAGGCGCACCGCAGGATCACCGAGCGCGACGGACACGACGCGCTCGTGGTCACCGCCCACTCCACCGGCGGACTGACCGTTCCGCTCTGGCTGCACGAGCACCGTCGTCGTGTGTCGGGCGTCGTCCTCAACTCCCCGTGGCTCGACATGCACGGCGGCTGGCTGATGCGCCACCCCGGCACGTTCGTGGTGCGCCAGTGGGCGGCCATGCGTCCCAGTGACGTCCTGCCCCGCGCCGTCAGCGGGGTCTACGGACGCAGCCTGCACGCCGAGCACGCCGGGGAGTGGGAGTTCAACACAGACTGGAAACCGCTGGACTCCTTCCCCGCACGCACCGGCTGGCTCAGCGCCGTGCGGCGCGGGCACGCACAGCTGCACCGGGGGCTGGACGTCCAGGCGCCCGTGCTCGTCCTCTCCTCGGCCCGCTCCGGTCGGGCCACGACGGTCAACGAGACCGCCTTCACCACCGACGTGGTGCTCGACGTGCGGCAGATCCGGCGCTGGAGCAGCCGGATCGGACCACGGGTGACCAACGTCGCCGTCGAGGGCGCCATGCACGACGTCGTGCTCTCCCGCCCGCAGGTACGCGAGGTGGTCTACGGCGAGATGGACCGCTGGCTGCAGGCGTACGTGGAGGACCCGGCGGCAGACGGACCTGACCCGGTCGGTCTCGCGGCCCCGGCCTGACGGATGGCCTGACGGGTCGGCCTGGCCGAGCGGCACGACCGGGTGCTGGGCTGGGTCAGCCTGGGCTGCGTCAGCCGCGGAGGAAGACGCCCAGCGCCACCAGGCCCACCACGACGATCGCAGCACGCATCCAGCGGTCCGGAAGGCGACGCCCGACGGTGGCCCCGATCTGGCCCCCGACCACGGCGCCGACCCCGATCAGCGCCACGATCAGCCAGTCCACGTCGGCGACGAAGGCGAACACCAGTCCTGAGACCCCGTTCACCACCGCGCCCAGGATGTTCTTGATGCCGTTGAG
>JAZQNT010000630.1:0-1580 GCA_045627505.1 Nocardioides sp. | reverse complement strand
ATCAGCAGTCATCTCGTCAATCGGGATAATCTGAGGTTCGTCTACATCTTCCATGCCGATTTCAGCAGTGGCGGGCCAACTGACGCAGCGGTGGGAGCAGCGGACGGATCGTGCCCAGGTCGGGACAGGTGCCCACGACGGCCTGGACGCCGGCGTCCTGCAGCCGGCGCACGGCCTCACCGAGATGGGCGACCGAGGTCTGCGGACGCACCATGTGGGTCACGTCGTTGGCGCCGACCAGGATCACTGCGACGTCGCACGGTGCGGCCAGCGCACGGTCCACCTGGGCCCACAGGTCGGAGGAACGGGCGCCGATCACCGAGAGCTGACGCATGTGCACCCGGCGGTCCGCCTCCACGGCCAGCCCGGAGGCGAGATAGGCGCCCGGGGTGTGCTCGACCTGGTCGACGCCGTACCCGCAGGCGCTGGAGTCGCCCAGCAACGCCATCTGGATCGGGGGACCGGGGCGTCCTCGGCCGTACCAGCCGGTGGAGTCCATGACCTGCTTGGTGGCACGTCCGATGCGCTTGCGAGCGGCCACCGCCTCAGCGGCGAGGATGCCGTAGGCGGCAGCTCCGGCCACGCCGAGGCCGCGACCGCCGTACGCGGCGGCGGAGGCGAGTCGGCGTGCGGCATCTGCTTTGCTCACGGCCTCATCCTACGGTTTCACCGTTCAAAGACCTGCACGGCTAGATTGGCCGCATGCAGTACGTGAACTCGCTCCTGGACCTGATCGGCAACACTCCGCTGCTGAAGCTGTCGACCTCGCTCGCGCCCGAGCTCCAGGTCGAGAAGTACGGGGAGGCCAAGGGACCGCTGCTCCTGGCCAAGGTCGAGTACCTGAACCCCGGCGGCTCGGTGAAGGACCGCATCGCCACCCGCATGATCGAGGCGGCCGAGGCGAGCGGTGAGCTCCAGCCCGGCGGCACGATCGTCGAGCCCACCTCCGGCAACACCGGTGTCGGCCTGGCGATGGTGGCCCAGGAGAAGGGCTACAAGTGCGTCTTCGTCTGCCCGGACAAGGTCAGCGAGGACAAGCGCAACGTGCTGCGGGCCTACGGCGCCGAGGTGGTGGTCTGCCCGACCGCCGTCGCGCCGGAGCACCCTGACTCCTACTACAACGTCTCCGACCGTCTGGCCTCCCAGCCCGGCGCCTGGAAGCCGAACCAGTACGCCAACCCGAACAACCCGCGCTCCCACTACGAGACCACCGGTCCGGAGATCTGGGCGCAGACGGAGGGGAAGATCACCCACTTCGTCGCGGGTGTGGGCACCGGCGGCACGATCTCGGGCATCGGCCGCTACCTCAAGGAGCAAAACCCCGAGATCCAGGTCATCGGCGCCGACCCGGCCGGCTCGGTCTACTCCGGTGGCGACGGCCGCCCCTGCAGGACCGGCAGACCGGGACCCAACAGCTGCCCCCGCAGAACTGGCCACCAGCACCAGGACGGCAAGTGGGGCCAGTGCAGCCGCCGCCGGATGCCCGAAGCGTGAGGTCCTCCTCCGCCGCGACATCAGCAGAAGCAGCAGGAAGTCGGAGGCCAAGCGGTCTTAGGAAGACAATAGAGAGGGACAACTCC
>JAZQNT010000629.1:0-24530 GCA_045627505.1 Nocardioides sp. | reverse complement strand
CTTTCCGAGCCGAAGAACCGCGATGACTTCCGCAAGATCTCGTTCATCGAGTCCGTTGCCGAGAAGACGTCGCGTGACGGACCGGCGCAAGCCGTGGGCCCCTCCGGTCCCGGTGTTCGACGAGATCGGGCCGCCCGCCGAGAAGCCCAAGAAGAAGAAGGGCAAGAAGGGTAAGAAGGCCGATGCCTGAGACCATGCGCAAGGGCTCCAAGTCCGGCCACTGCGGGGGTCCCTCGGTTGGGTCGAGCGTGGCCCCCCGCCGAGGCTCGCACGCACGATGCAAGGGCGGTAACCGGGCGAACCCGGACAAGGAGTTCTCGCCCTGCCTGTGCGCCTGCCACCTCGGCGAGCATTACGAGTGTGGGGGCTGCGGTCGCCTGATCGCTGAGGCGGTCGAGGTCCCGTGGGACGTGAACGACGGACCCACTTACTTCCATGTGGGGGCAGATGGCCACGCCGTTGGCGAGGACTGCCCTGCCCCCCGTGGACGAAACTGACGTCATGGTGTGATACACTATGTCTGGTTGGTCGCCCGATAATCGGACGATTGGCCCCCGGCCCGTCCGGTGATTCTGGAAACAGCGTCGCCGGACGGGCCACATCTCGGCACACTCAGAAAACTCCGAACACTCGGAACACTCAAAGGAAGGCCCATCTCATGGCCAAGCAGAAGGACCACCGCGTCAACCTCACCACCAACCCGGGTCGCCTGTCGTTCCCGAAGTTCTTCCCCGACAACCACGGCAAGAAGGACGACGGCACCCCCTCGTACGAGACCCAGTTGCTCATCGACAAGAGCGACGTGGACGGCGTCGCCGCCCTCAACGCTGCCGTCGCGGAGGTCGCGGAGGCCAAGTGGGGCAAGGGCTGGAAGAAGATGGGCGTCACCTCGCCGCTGCGCGACGGTGACAAGGAGAAGAACGAACTCACCCGCGACGGCGAGAAGAAGAAGGACAAGTACCCCGAGCGTCTGGGTCACTTCTTCCTGAACGCTCGCTCGAACCGCCCGGTCGGTGTGGTCGACGCGAAGAACGAGGTGATCACCGAGTCGGGTCTGGTGTACGGCGGGTCCTACGCCCGGCTGAACGTCAACCTGTACCCGTACAACAACAAGGGCAACCTGGGTGTTGGTGTGGCGCTGGAGGCGGTGCAGAAGGTGTCCGAGGGCGAGCCGTTCGGTGAGTCGATGAAGGACCCGACGTCCGTCTTCGTCGAGTACGCTGGCGGGGACCTCGGCAAGAAGGCCAAGAAGGGCAAGAAGGGCAAGGCTGAGGCCGAGCCCGAGGCCGAGCCCACCAAGAAGGGCAAGAAGAAGAAGGGCTGAGCCCTCTACTTCGCAGCACTCCACTAGACCTCATGGCCCCCGTCCTCGATTGGGCGGGGGCCATGTTTCTAGAAACATTGAGGAGGTTTCAGTGCCAGCAGAAGGGCGATCGCCCCTCTCCGAGGATGATCAGTACACGATCTGCGTCTACTACGTGTGCCAGGTCCCGATGAAGGCCCTAGAGCGGCTGTTCGACGTGACCCGCAGTTCGATCTACCGCATTCTCACCAAGCATCAGGTCGAGCGCGAGCGGCGCGACGGCCCCCGGGGCTGAGGAAGTACGCATGGCGAAGAAGAAGAAGAAGAAGAAGTCCGAGCCCGAACTCATCGGGCTCCGTATCGACATCGAGACCCGCAGCAGGCGGGACCTCACCAAGACCGGCGTCTACCCCTACGTCGAGTGCCCCGAGTTCGCGGTGCTGGCCATCGGGTACGCCCCCATCCTCAACGTGGACGGCGAGCAGGCGCTCGGCAAGGCCCGCAAGTTGGACCTGAGCGATCAGGACGCCATCGACCACTTCGTCGAGATCATCACGAATCCGAAGTACATCAAGGTCGCGTTCAACGCCCAGTTCGAGCGCGTCGCCCTCTCCCGCTGGCTGGGCATGCCGACCGGCCACTACCTCGACCCGAAGAACTGGTGGTGCTCGAAGGTCCACGCCGCAACCTACGGCGTGTTCGGCTCGCTGGACGAGGTCGCCAAGGTGCTCGGTTCCCCGGTCCACAAGGACCCGGCTGGCCGACGCCTGATGGGCATGTTCTCCAAGCCGGACCGGTACGGGAACTTCGTCGAGCCGGAGGACGCGCGGTTCGACTTCTCCAAGTACGAGGACTACTGCGTCAACGACGTCACGACTGAGGCCGTCGCGGTGTCCATCCTGCCCCCGATGGAGGCAGGGAACCAGCGGGACTACGAGCGCGACCAACGGATCAACGACCGAGGGTTCAAGCACAACGAACTCCTCTCACTCGCTGCGGTCGACGCCGTGGCCGCGGAGAGCGCCCGCCTGATGGCGAAACTGCGGAAGATGACCGGGGTGGAGAACCCCAACTCGACCCAGCAGATGCAGGCGTGGCTCGCCGCGCAGGACTACCCGATGGAGAAACTCGACAAGGAGGCGCGGACCGAGGCCCTGCTGGACCCCGAGATCCCACCCAAGGTGGCCAAGGCGCTCACGCTCAAGGGCAAGGCGTCCCTGACCTCGGTGTCCAAGCACAAGGCCGCGCTGGCTACCCGGTGTGCAGATGGCCGGATCAGGGGCTCCTTGCAGTTCTACGGGGCGCACACGGGCCGTGAGGCGGGGCGTGGCATCCAGCCGCAGAACCTCCCCCGGTACGAGGCACCCGCGGAAGACATCGAGCGACTGCTCCGGGGCAAGGCGGGGAAGGACGCCCCCGAGATCGCCAAGGGGTGTGTCCGGGCCAGCATCGTCCCGGAGCGCAGGCACGTGTTCGCCGTGGTGGACTACAACGCCATCGAGGCCCGCGTGCTGGGCAACCTCGCCGGGGAGCAGTGGGTCGAGGACGAGTTCCACAAGGGCGCTGGCGCGATCTATGAGGCCACCGCCGCGGTCATGTTCAACGCGATCAAAGAGCAGTTGATCGCGGACCTCAAGAAGTGCGGCAAGTGCGGCAAGGCCACGTGCCTCGCCTGCACTCTGCGCGGGCAGGGCAAGGTCTCGAACCTCGCGCTCGGCTACGCGGGCGGTGCGTCCGCTCTGGTGACGATGGGCGCGGAGGACGCGGGCATCGACATCGGCAATTTCAAGGACCTCCGGGCGGAGTACGAGCGTTCGGGCGTCAAGGTGAAGTTCCACGAGTGGGAGCCCGAGCGGCACGACTACCCGGAACTCCTGCGGCTCCGTGACCTGTACCGGCAGAACTCCCCGGCCACGGTAAGTTTCTGGAAACAATGCGGGATGGCGTGGGACGCAGCCTCGAAGGGCAAGTCCGTTCGGTTCGGCAACCACGACATGCTCGCGTTCATGCGGGACGGGCGGAACAACCGACTCGTGCTGCCGTCTGGGCGGTCGATCTACTACCCGCAGGCCCGGTCCCTCCCGGACCCGGACCGCAAGGACAGGATCGACCGGCGCACCTACATGGGTAAGTCCCAGAACGTGGGGCACACCCGGATCGACACGCACGGCGGGAAGTTGACGGAGAACGTGACGCAGGCAGTAGCGCGTGACGTGCTGTTCGAGTTGGTCGAGAAGATCGAGAAGAAGACCGCCAAGGGGTGGCCGGGCAGGCTCGTCCTGCACGTCCACGACGAGGTCGTGTTGGAGTGCAAGGAGAAGCACGGTGATCAGGTGCTCGCCGACGTGAAGGGCTGGATGTCCGAGTCCCCGAAGTGGGCTCCTACACTGGCTCTGCGCGGGGCGGGCGAACTCAAGGATGTCTACGGAAAGTGAGAACGAGATGAGCGATGAGTACCCCAAGACGGGTCGAGGTACGGTCGTCCGCCGCATTGGGATGATGGATGGGCGCCCCTGCATGGTCGTGCGTGCGTGGGACGAGGCGCACAGCGGCGACAGCGAGCCGATCATCCCCGGGCCCGTCGTCGCAGTGGCGGAGGGGCGTGGTGCGCGGGACAAGACGGTCGAGGAAGTGCTGGCCGGGATGTCGACCAACCGCGTGATCCAGATCGAGCAGGCGGACTGGTACGCCCAGCAGGTGGACGGTCGCGTGCAGATCCACACCACGACCATCCCGGACCCCGGGCTCGACAACACTGTGACGGAGGGCTGAGCCGTGGCCCTGTATACCCTCATGCGGCACCAGAGGAAGGGGCTCAAGTTCCTCAAGAAGATGGACGGGGTGGCCGCGCTCCTGTTCGAGCCGGGGGTCGGCAAGACGGGTACCACGCTGGCCTACTTCGACCACCTCGCCGAGAAGCAGGGCGAGGTCCGCGTGCTCGTCGTGTCCCCGCTCTCCGCGTCGGACACCTGGGTGCTCCAGCCCGAGTTGTTCATGGACAGCGCGGTCAAGTCGCGGTTCTACCAAGGCACCACGGAGACCATCCTCGCCAAGATCGCGAAGTCGCGGGACTGGCGGGCCGTGCCCCCCGCGAAGATCCAGACGAATCTCCCCGGCACGGACGAGCGGGCTGTTTCTGGAAACAGGGTGACCATCGTGTCCATCAGCGCGGGGGCTCTGTCCTCGTGGTGCACGGACCGGTTCCAGATCGCGAAGATGACCAAGGCTGTTCGGGCGTACAACCCGCACGTCATCGTCGTGGACGAGAGCCACATCATCAAGTCCCCGACTGCGAACATCAGCCGGGCGATGGCCTACCTCGGTCGGCTGGCCCCGCGCCGGATCATCCTGACCGGGACGGTGACGCCGAAGGACTGCCTCGACGTGTACGGGCAGTGGCGCTTCCTTGCCCCGTGGACGTACTCGGACCACTGGGGGAAGAAGAAGACGAACACCCCGCACCTGCTCACGGAGCGCCAGATCACCCGGCTCAGCCCGTGGCCGTTCGGTCGGTTCAAGAACAAGTACACCGAGTCGGGTGGGTACGAGGGCAGGGAGGTCGTCGGGTACGTCAACCAGAAGGACCTCAAGCGCCGCATGGCGGAGCGCAGCATGGTCGTTCGGAAGGCCGACGCGCTCGACCTGCCGCCTACGCGGGACATGGACATCTTCGTGGACCTGAGCCCCCGCGAGGCCAAGGCGTACCGGGAGATGAAGAACGAACTGCTCACGGTGCTGGAGAGCGGGGACACACTGGAGGCCCCCAACGCCGCGGTCAAGTTCACCAAACTCCGCCAGATCACCACGGGATCGGTGAAGGACACCGAGACCGGGGAGACCCTCCGGATCGGGCGGAGCAAGGAGAGGGCCGTCGTCGAGTTGGTCAACACCCAACTCGTCAGCGAGAAGCGGGTCGTGGTCTTCGCCTACTTCAAGAGCGAGTGCAAGGCGCTGGCCGAGGCCCTCACGCGGCAGGGACGGACGGTGGAACTGATCACCGGCAAGACCAAGCCCAAGGAGCGGCTGGCGATCCGGACCCGGTTCAAGAAGATCGACAAGTACCCCGGGCCCATCGTGCTCGTCGCGCAGGCTCGGACGATGTCTCTGTCCGTCAACGAACTCGTCACCGCCCAGCACGCCATCTTCGCCTCGTTCTCCGAGCGGCGCGACGACTGGGTGCAGGGGCGGGGGCGGCTCGACCGGCAGGGGCAGACCCTCCCAGTCACCTTCTGGAACATCCTCGCTCGCGGCACCGTGGACGAGGTGATGAAGGCGACCCACGAGGAGCGAGGAGATATGGAAAAGGCGCTGCTGGACCACGTCCAGAGCGTTCACAAGTTGTAGGCTGTTCGGGCAGCCCCCCACGAGATGAGAGCGAGACCATGACCGAGATCAGTCGTATGACCCACCACGAGGTAACCGCCGCGCTGGAGCACCTGCGGGCCGCGGAGTCCGAGTGGCTCACTGCCCGGGCCAAGTACAACTCCGACAGCGAGGCCCTCCTGTCCGCCCTCCTGCTGCGGGGCCTCGAAGTCCGGCTGTCCCCCGAGGACATCGGTCGGGCCAGCGGGATCGGCGCTACGGCCATGCGCCGTCGCGTTCGCGCCCTCGGGCTGAACACCCGGCGCGGCGCTGCGGCGCTGTCCCGAGAGGCGTCCGAGACCCTGCGGGAGAACGCCGCGCTGCTCGGGATCGCCCCGGAGGACGTCGACCTGCTGAGCCCGCTGGCGTACCTGCCCGCTGGCCCGGCGCTCCGAATGTTTCCAGAAACATCGGTGACCGAGGACGACATCGAGGAGTTCCGCAAGGCGTGGATGCAGGCCGATCAGGAGTCCGGCGCTGGCACCCGCATTCGCGCCGGGCTCGCTGCGGTCTTCAAGAAGCGGGGCATCCGGTGAGCCGCCCGACCGACGAGGCGATCCTCGACGCCGCGCTGGCGCTGGCCAAGACGGGCCAGCCGGTCTTCCCGGTCCACCGCAAGGGGAAGCGGGCCAAGGCACCGCACACGGTCAACGGTCTGTACGACGCGACCCTGAGCAAGAAGCGGATCAAGCAGTGGTGGGGCTCGCTGTACCCCGGTGCTGGCATCGGCATTCCCACGGGCATCCTGTGGGACGTGCTGGACGTGGACGTGAAGAACGAGGGCGTGGACGGCAGGCTGCACCTCCCCTACCTGCACAAGTTGGGCCTGCTCGACGGGTGCAAGAAGGTGACCAACACGCCGTCCGGTGGCTGGCACCTGTACTTCCGCCCGGACCCGGACCTCAAGAACAAGAAGTCCGCGGCGCTCGGGTTGGACGTCCGGGCCAAGGGCGGCTACGTGCTCGCCCCGCCGTCGCACATCAAGACGCCGAACTACAAGGGCGCGTACACGATGATCGGGGAGACGCAGAGCAGCAGCGAGGACCCGCTGCTCTGGGACCTCATCCTGTCCGCGCTCCAGCCCACCAACAAGGCCACTCCGTCCGACCCGATCCCCCTGCTCCCGAGCGAGCGCCGGGCCAGTCTCGCGGCCCTCCGCGAGTGGTTGCTGCGTCGAGTCCCCGGCGAGCGGAACGACTCGTTCCACTGGGCGGTCTGTCGCTGCATCGACGGGGGGATCGACCCGCACGAGTTGGTGGACGCAGCCCTTGAGTTGGGCCTCGATCCAGAAGAAGTACACGCTACTATCGGGTCAGCCCTCCGCCGAGCGAACGTTCGCGTGGAGGACTTGAAGACCGAGGCGGAAGCCCTGTTCCCGTCCTACTAGAGCACCTAGGTCTAGGACACACGAGATGAGAGAGGGGGTATCCGCTTGAAGGTCCAGTTTCCGGAAACCGCTATCCGGGAATGGCAGGCCGCGGCGTCCAGCAGCACTGTTGCAGAGACGCTCCGCGCCAGAGTCGAACGCGACGTTCTGGTCGAACGAGAAGTCGAACGACTCCGTATCAGGCACGAGGCGAATGTCCTGTTCCAGCAGGAGCGGGATTCACTCGACACCCCACCACTAGAAATGATGACTTTGACTGACTTCAAGACAAGACCTGACCAGACCAACGACGACCTGATCTACGGAGCCGTAGCGGACAACGCGGTCGTTTCAGTGGTTGGCCCCTCCCGGTCCGGTAAGACCACCCTCGCACTCCAGTTCATCCACAGTCTCGCGACTGGCACCCCGTGGCTCGGGCAGCCGGTCAAGAAGATTGCGGGCGGCTTCGGCGTCCTGTCGTTCGACATGGCGGCAAGCCGAGTGCTCGACTGGGTCGAGGGTTACCCCGGAGTGCGCGGCGACCGCGTCTCCGTCGTGAACGCTTATCAGGCAGGGAACCCGCTCGGGGTCCCTTCCATGCGCGCGCAGATCGCGGCTGCGTGGCGGGCGGCACGTACGGAGGTCGTGATCGTTGACTCGTTCAGCGCGTCCTTCTTCGGGCGTGACCAGAACGACGCGGCGGGGGTGATGGATCACTACCGGGACCTCAAGAAGTTCGCCCTCGCCGAGGTGGGGGCCCGACTCCTCGTGGTCATCGTCCACTCGACTGCATCCCGCCCGGGCGCAGCGCGAGGCTCGACGGTCCACATGGACACCCCCGACAACGTGATCACCGTAGTGCCGGATGATTCCGGAAACCGTGTGGTCCGCGTGGAGAAGTACCGGGAGTACCGAGGGGAGAGCCGCCAGATGTCGCCGGTGGTCCTCTCCGTGCCGGACGACACAACCCACTTGGTGACCCTCAACCTCGGCGCGATGAACCTCGCCGGGTTCGACATCCCGAAGAATGTGGCAGGGTCGGTGTTCGCCCCGTTCCCCGCCAGCAACCAGTCCCCCGACGTCAGCGACCATGAGGAGGCGTGATGGCCACGCAGATTGTCCGAGATCCCACGGTGTTCCACGAACGCGACGACGCGGTGGACAACTTCACGACGGACGAACTCCGCCACTGCCGGGTCGTCCTCCGCCGCATGCGGTTTCTGGAAACAAAGATTCGCGAGGCCGACGACCCTCGCGATCCGGGTGGTCCCGGCGTCCACCACGCGATCGTGGAGAACGCAGCGAACACCTTCCTGCTGAGCCGGGCAGGTTACCTGCGGGTGTCCGGGGTACCTGAGTGATCCCGGACGTCACGGTCAAGGTCCTTATCCCCTTCCGGGATCGCGGCACGGACCCCCGGCGCTACACCAATCTGGAGCGAGTGCTCTCGTACTGGTGGGCGCTGGGGGTCCACCCCTCAGTCATCTCGGACGGGCTGGAGGGTGACGCCCCGTTCAACCGGCACAGGGCGTACAACATCGCGGCGCGGACCTTCCCCGACGCGGACGTGTACGTGTTCACCGAGGCGGACATGCTGGTGCCGTACCGCCAGGTGACGTCCGCAGCACTCCTCGCGTACGACCGCCCCGGCCTCGTCGTCCCCTTCACGCAGTACCGCTACCTCTCTGACGAGGTGACGGAGCGCGAGTGGGGCAGCGCGTGGGGCGCAGACTCCCGCGTTCTGTGGTGGACTGAGACCACCGCAGGGCGCGGGCTGTTCGACGTCGAGCCCGAGTCCACGATGGACGACGGGCGGAGCATTGGTGCGGTGAACGTCCTCTCCCGGGCGACGTACGAGGCGATGGGCGGCTTCACGGAGGCCACCGAGGGGAACTGGTACGACGACAACATCGTCGAGGAGGCAGCGGCGTACCTCACCGGAGCCCCCACCCGGTGGGTCCCCGGTCCCGCAGTCCACCTGTACCACCTGCCCGGGCACAAGGGCGACCACCTCACGGACGAGGACCGGGCAGCGACGGCGCACAACAAGAAACTGCTCGTGGGTATGCGGGCAGACATCAGGCTGGGCGACCGGAAGGCCGTCGAGCGACTCATGGAAGTGAGGAAGTAATGGCGAAGAAGAAGATGAAGGTCGGCGCGGACTGGGACGACGACAAGGCGGAGCCCACCACGCCTGCCAAGGGAGGCTGGGACGACGACAAGGACGACCCGGTCTCCACCACCCCCGTGGCCGGGTTCGGCAACGCGCGCAGGCCGCACTCGATGAAGCGCCTCATCAGGGAGGTCACGGAGATGTTTCCAGAAACAGTGGCCCACCCGTCCCTGCCCAACCGCTTCGGAGTCTTCACCGCGGTGGCGTTCGACGTCCGACAGGCCCCGGGTTTGACCGACGTGCTCCACCTGCTGGGGGCGGACCCCCGAGTGCACGGGGTCCAGACCATCGAGAACGGGGCGATGGTCCGGGTCTACTTCTGGGACGACGCAGCGAAGTACGACAGCCACGACTCGTTCGCTGCGGCGGAGGTCCTGATCGAACTTGCGGGGAAGGGCTCCGAGTGAGCGTCCGCAAGGCGGCCCCGGTCGGCGGGGTCGGCATCACCAAGCAGTACATCAACAAGCAGGGGGTCCCGACCATCTCCTGCAACTGCTCCAAGAAGTGGAAGAAGTCCCACGCTCGCGAGAAGGTGCGCAATACTGCGGCGCAGGCGCACGCAGACCGCGAGCACGGGGGCATGTTCTTCGACTTGTCATTCTGACACCCCGAGGGGGCTGGTCCACGTGGCCAGCCCCCTTTCGTCGTTTCAGCCCAAGGAAAGGCCCCGCCACCATGCTGCTCATCTGCCCGGTTCGCCCCGGCGACTCGAACGAGGAACTCCGCTACGCGCTCCGCTCGTGGGAGACCAACCTCGTGCTCGACACACCTCTCACCTTGCTCGTCGTAGGCCACTGCCCGCCGTGGCTGGAGCCCGACATCTTTGTGGAGGGCAACCTGACGGAGTCCTCGCCGATCAACGTGTTCGAGAACGTCCTCGCGGCGTCCCGGGAGGCTGCACGGCTCGGCTACACCGACGCGGTCTACATGAACGACGACTTCTTCTGCCTCGACCCGGTTGCGAAGGTCGTCCCTGTGCGCCGAGACCGCACTTTGGCCGAGCACGTGGGGCAGTTCAGCCCGGCGAGCACCCACTGGTGGGTCTCCAGCCTCCGTCTGACGGCCTCGTGGCTCTCCGGTGAGGGAATCCCCCACCCGGAGTCGTTCGAGGTCCACAGGCCCCTCCCCGCGGCCCCTGAGCGCATGGTCTGGGCTCTGGAGCAGTGGCTGGACCAGCCCGGGAACGCCAAGGGCCCCGTCAGGCCGCAGTGGCGGACGCTGTACGGGGCTCTCAGCGGGGCGAAGGCGTACCCGGTGCGGGACGTGAAGGTCGAGACCGGGCATTCGGGGGTCGGGACCCCGTGGATCAGCACCAGCGATGAGGTCTGGCGGGCTTTCGCCACCCGAATGCGCCGAAAGTTTCCAGAAACATCTCGCTGGGAGCGTCAGACGTGACCCACCCGGACGAGGTGGAAGTTGTTCATCGTGAATCGCCGGGCGATGGGCGACCACACGTACACGTGGATGGGTGCTGGTGACCCCCCGGTCGTCATCACGACGAAGGTGTGCGAGAACGAGGTGTAGTGCTGCGAGGACGTCAGCGTGATCGACGTCGACTGCACTCCGTCGAGGAACGGGTACGTGACCGCGCCATCCCAGTACGTGATATCCGGGTTCACCACCGTGAACGACAGCGTGTACGCCCCCCGTCGGTTCACCCGGAACCCGGTGACGCGGCCCCCGTCGCCGTAGAGCGGGGTGAACGCCCCCGGGTCCCCCACAGTCGCGTACCCGGGGATGGCGAGGGGCGTTGACACGTTCGGTGTCGTGACCGTCTCGGTGGCAGACCACGACGCCATGATGGCGGAGGAGTCATCCGGGGAGTACCAGCCACCCCACTGCACGTCCTCGGGTGAGAGCGGCAGGCGGGTGAAAGTCCGGACCCACGAGCGCCCAGAGGCCGAGGTGAAGTGCTGACGGCCCGTGTACGTGCTGTCGGTCACGACGTAGCCGAACGCGGGGCCCTCGTTCCGATCCCACGGCCCTTCCGCTGCACCCACGTCAGCGACGAAGAACCCGTTCGTAGTCGCCCGCGGATCGTTGTAGTTGTGAATGATCACCGAGTGCCGCGCGAGCCCGGAGCCGAGGAAGTTCGCGACCTGGGCCGTACCGGCGGGGCGCCGCTGCTGCGAGCCCAGGTCCTTTTCCCGGTGCCCGAGGTAGTCCCCGATGTTTTCAGGGGGAGCCCAGTTGTTGGGTCCGCTCATGCTTGCTCACCATCCCCTGCTGCGTCGTCGGAGTTGAAGGGGCTCATCGTAATCCGCACCGACTCAGAGCGCCCCTCCTTGGTCACCCGCTCCTCCACGGACAGCGAGTCAAGTTTCTGGAAACCGACCACGGAGTACAGGTCGCTCTCTGCCCGAAGCGGGATACGGACGCCGGGGACGAGGTGCTGGATCGAGAGCGGCGTGGTGGGGCTGAGCGTCGTGTTCTCCGGCAGACGGATGACGTTCGGCGGGGGGAACCGATTCGCAATGCCGCGAGCGGCCTGCACTCGGAAGGACTCCGCCTGCTTGGCCTTCTGCTCAGCGGTGGCATCCGCAGGGAGGGGCTCTTGGTCGTCGCTACTCCACGTGGAGGAGAGCATCTCGACCAAGCCGTACTCCTCCGCGAGGGGGCCGAAGGATGAAACCGCGATGGCAGCCCCGTAGATCCCACTGCCATTCGTCACCGCGTACAGGTTCGCTGCGTCCATGCCGTACTCCGTGACGACGGGGGGTGCCCCGAGGTGCTCCTCACGGAGTTCCGGCAGGGTGCCCACGGCGTTCTTGGTGCCCCACAGCAGGATCGAGCGACCCACCACGGTGTAGTCGAGCCCGGCGTTTGCGGCCATGTCGTCGATCTCGTCGAACGCGGTCTTGGCCCACGGCTCCAGCGAACGGTGCTGGCGCGCGTCGTCGCCGCTGCGGACGGGGTAGACGTGCTTGAGGATGTTGGGGTCCTCCGGGGCCAGCACGTTGAGCAGCACACGGTACGCCCGGTTAACCACCGTGTCGCCGTTCTTGAAGTCCATCATCTTCTGCTTGATGATCCGGCGCGACGGCCACCACATGACGTCCCGGGCGTGGATCTCCATCTTGTCGGAGTGCTTGGGCACGCGGGTGATCGGACCCTCCCAGACGCGCTCACTCGTCACGCCGTTGTCCCGGTAGATCACCAATTCGTGCTTGATCGAGCGAACGCTGCGGAGGAGGGGGAGGTCTTCCGGCTCCCAGCCCGAGATGACGACTGACGCCTCGCTGATGTCGTCGCGACGACGGCCCCAGCGCACGAGGGAGAGGTGCTTGAGTTCGCCCACCTCTTGGACCCCGCCCTTGCGGTAGATGAAGGCCCGGTGCGTGCCGATACCGAGGGAGCCCTGATCAGCGGAGTTCGGGTCCGGGAGGGCCCCCGGATTGCCCGGTGCGTCAGCCACCCAGAAGGTCGCCACTGTACTGCTCGCACCGGCCCACGTGCTGTCAGCGACATACACAGCCCACTCGTACTGGCCGGGGGTCCGGGCCCACCCGGGCAGGCTCTCCCACGGCACGGTCACTTCGCCGCCCGCGCTGTAGCCCTCAGCCACCGTCTGCGACTGCCCCGTCGCCACCCGGGTGAGGTGGACCGCGTAGTAGTACTGCGGCGCAGGGGGGTTGGCCATGCTGCGGAACACCCACCGGAAGGTGAGGGGCTCACCCACGGGGACCGCCGTACCCTCGCTCGGGTGGATCAGAGAGGGTGAGAGCACTCGGGCGTTGACCCGGAAGGTGACCGGGGTGCTCCACGGCGACGTGCTCCCAGCGGGAGTGCTGGACGGGTCGTACCCCTCGAAGAACCTGTACGCATTCGCGTAGGGGTACGTGAAGTACCGGAGCCGGAGTTGGCCAGCCCCCGAAGGGACTTGGATCGCGCCCGGCGTCGACCCTTCACCGAAGTGGATCGGCACGGAGAGCGTCTGTTGGAGTTTGCGCAGGCCGCCCGGGGCCGTGGAATCGAACGGCCCCCCGAAGGCGTACCCGCCCGAGTCCAGCAGGCCGTTGATCGGCGTGGTGGTTACCGGGGTCCAGTTGGAGGACCCCAGCGGGGCGTACTGGACCTCGACGCCCATCACACCCGTGTACGCGGGGGCATTGCTCCCCGAGATCCGGTCAGGGTCTGTGACATCAAAGGAGAGCGTCGCAGTATCGCCGCCCGACCACCAGAGGTCAGACTCCGGGCTGGTGATGGTCGGCGCGGCCGGGTCGCGGTCGGTCCAGAACGAGATGGCGCGGACGTTCCCGTCCACGCCTCCGGGCAGATCACCGACAGCCCCCTGTGTGGTCGAGGTGCCGACCTGTGCGGTGGTCTGATACGTAGGGACGGCAAGCAGCCAGTACTTGGTGTTCGGGCGGAGGCTGGGGAGTACGTCTTTGAGGCTGAACGTATACGGCCGTCCGAGGGGGAAGTCCTGCGCCAGAGCCCACTGCCAGTGCCACTCAGAATCCTGCACCATAGTGACGGTCTTGCGCGCGACGGCCCAGTGCCGCTGATTGTAGAGGGTTTGGAGCGAGGGGCTAGCACCCAGCCCGGAAGAGTTCAGGACGTAGAGGTCGAACGCGGGGTAATTGATCTGCCCCTGCACCTGCGTTGCGAAAGCCTGCCGGTCCGCCAGCGAGTACTCCACATGGATCCACACGTCGAGTTCACCCGAACGGCGCGGGTCCCACGTATCCCTGATCCGGGTCTGACCCCCGAAGTCCACCGGAGCCCCCGCCGTGGCCATCGAGTAGACGTACTGGGACGACGCCGTCACGGGGTCGTACCCACTAATAGCACTACTAAGCCACTGCATTGCTCACCTCTCGTGCGTAATTGTTTCTAGAAACATTCAGACAGTGTACGGGACCACGGTGATGGCGACGTCGAGTTGGGGTAGGACCTCGGACGGGGCGTCCACCGTGACCCACAGCCACGGCATGGTCGGGTCGTTGCCCGCGGAGACCGGGGGGACGCCCTTGAACTTGGGCCACTTGAGCGGGCCCCCGTCGTAGTCGAACGCGACAGAGTCCGCCCGTCGAGGGGTGGTAGTGCCGGAGGTGCGCACGGTCTCCTCGATCCCGCTCACCCGGAACTTGTGCCCAGCCGGGGTGTTCGTGAAGGCCGCCCCGAACTTCTCGTCCGCCGTCCACACGGCCACCCGCACCCCTTGGAGTGCCATGTAACCGCCCCCAACCCCCACTCGGTGGATGTCGATCTCCAGCGTCCAGTGGGTGGCGTTCCCGATGTCAGGGAAGTAGAAGTCCACCCACCTGCGCCAGACCGTAGTGCCCGGCGCAAAGCCCCAGTTGACCGGGAGCGACGTCGTGGCGGTCGGCGGCGCGACGAGCGCGGGTGCGGTCGGGTCCATGATGGGCGAGTAATCCGGAGCAGCCGGAGGGACGTTCGTTATCGCGACGACGTCATCTGCCCGGGGGGTCGGGCTCGGGCGTGACCACCCCGAGGGCCATCCCGGAATCCAGCCAAGCCCCGGCTGCGTCTCAGATATGAGCCGGGGGTCGCCCGCTGTCAACGTGAAGGTCACGCGCAGCAGGGTGTGCCCAGCACGCCTGCGGGAGTTGGTCACCGAGGGCGCCCGGGTCACGGTCGTGTGGCGGAGGTAGGACCCGGAGCCCGAGGGCCCTGCGTTCGCCGTGGTGTGGACCCGAAGCACCTGCCCGCTGTACCCGGGGGTGGACTGCACGAGTCCCGCAGAGAGCCACTGCCGCCCGAACTCCGCGCCCCGCTCGGTCTTGGCAACGATCCACCCGTCGAAGACGAGGGACTTGGTGGCACGGCGGGGCCTGCCCGAGCGCCCTCCGTTCCCGATGAACTCGTCCGTGCTGGCGGTGAGCGTGTCGGTCGCCAGCCCGTCGACGGAGAGCGGCACGAAGCCGAGGTACTCCCGGGACGCCGCGTGGTTGGCTGGGCGCCCCACCACCCACGGCGCGTTCTCGATGTTGGAGAGGTGCGCGTCGGTCGGGGCCGCGCCGCCCGACTGCGGGTACCCAACCTGTGCGAACTTGGCGGGGTCCAGCCGCACGGCGCTCACACCCAGCGCGCGGGCGAGAAGTGCCGTGCGCCGGGTGTAGACCACCTCGAAGTTCCCCGCGCCCGTGGACGAGCCCAGCGAGGCGTAGCCGAGGTTTGTCATGAAAGCCGTCCCATCACTTCTGCCATGAGTTCCCCAGCCGCAGCACGGGGGTCGTCCGTGAAGCCGTGGACCTCGAAGGTGTACTGGTTACCCTGCCCAATGTTTCCAGAAACATCGGCGGAGCCCCCGCCGAGCGGCAGGGCGGACCCAGTGTAGGCCCTCGGGACCGGGTCGATCATCTCACCGAGGCGTGCAGCCGCGTCACCCACGCCCCTGCGCTGGTCGTCGAGACCATCCATGAGAGTGCCGCCGACGTTGTCCGCGATGCCGAGCATGACGCGGGACGGCGACTTGATCTGGAGTTCGTTCTTGATCGCCTTAGCGATGATCTTGCCGAGTTCCGCAGCGGACTTCTCCAACTGCTTCTGGGCCGCCTCCATCCCCGCGACCAGACCCTGCGCTGCGTTGACGCCCGCCCCGTAGAGCCGGTCGCTCGCTTCGCCGCCCATGACATCCGCTGCGCCCCCGATCGCACTCGTGAGGCTGTTGATCTCCTGAATGGCGGCGGTACCACCCTCGCGGATGGCCGCAGCCATCTTCCCGCCCTCTTCCGGGCCCGCCTCGATGATCATGCGGTACGCCTCGTCATTGAGGCCCATAGCGAGCAGGGCTCGCATGTCGTCGTTGAACTGGCGGATCGCGGCCAGCCGCTTCTTGAGGTGGTCCGTGACGTCCGTAGCCGTCAACTTCTGGATGACGCCGTTGAGCGTCTGGGCCTCGGCGTTCATCAGGCTACCGAACGCGCGAATGCTGTCGGCGACCTGCTGCTTGAACTGGTCCCGGAGTTGGATGGCCGCCTCCAACTTTTCCTTGGCCTTCTCCAACTTGTCGGCCAGCACCTCGCGAGCCTCAGCGTAGTCCGCGAGGGTCGCCCCCTCCGCCCCCTTCCCGGCGACGATGGCGTTGACGTTCTTCTGCGTGATCTTGCTCTGGTCCTCCATGATCTTCGCAGCGCGGTTGAGGCGCGCCTGAGCCGCCTCGGCGAGGGAGAGACGCTTCTGCATCGTCTCCATCTCCTTCATGGCGCGCTTGGCCTCCGCGGGGCCCTTGGCGTTGATCACGGACTTGGCCGCGGTTGAGAGCGCGTCCTGCGCCGCCTTGGTCGTCTGAGCCCCGAGGTCCCGCATGCCGCTCGCGTTGCTGTTCAGCAGTCGGGCAGCGTTCTCGCCGCCCACGTCCTTGACGACCTCCGCCATCATGCCGTTGACCTCGATGCGCTGGTTCTTCATCATGGTCTTCAACTGCTTTCGGTACGTCGGCTCCTTGGTGATGTACTGCTCCGCCATGTCGATGAACGGGTTGTTGTACTTGGGTTCCTTGTTCGCGAGGGCTCGCTGTCGCGCCGAGTCCGATGCGCGGGTGTCCGGCATGGTGCCGCCGTTGGTGTCATAGGTCTTCGCGCGGGCGTCACGACCCAGCGTGGTGAGCCACGACATGTCCACCTTAGGCGTTTCCCACTTGGGCCAGTCCCAGTCGATGCCCGTGGACTTGGGCTGCTTGGGCGTCTTGTCCTTGGCGTCGCTCCCCGGGTTGACGAGACCCCACGCGTTCTTCACGGGCTGGGCGAACATGTCCGTGGTCGCGTTGAAGGCGTTCTTGGTCAACTCGAACTGGGAGCCGTCGCCGAGGCCGACCAGACCGCCGACCCACTTGACGGTGTCAGCCAGCGCCGCGAGAGCGGTGGCGAGCACCATGACCGGACCCAGCGCGGCAGCCAGCGCAGCGGGCAGCGTCACGCTGAGGATGTTGACGACCGGGTCCATGTACGTGGCGAGCACGCTAAAGATGGACCCAATGGCGCTCATGCCAGAGCCGAGGCCCTCCATCATGCCGGAGTTGACCAACTTACCGAGGATCTCGCCGAGCCCCTGCATGACGGACCAGACACCCTGCCCGAACGTCATGGCCGTGGCGAACCACCGCTCCATGTCGCCATTGGCGATCTTCTCTCGGAAGCCGTTGAACGCGTCCGAGAGGCCGTCGAAGATGGTGTTACCGACACCCAGAGCGTCCTTGGAGAAGAACAGGTCCTTGACGAACCCGAAGAAGTCTCGGACGAAGTTCCAGAGCGCGAGCATTGCGCCCACCGCGCGCTCGGCGAAGTCCACGATGGCGTTCTGGCCCGTGTCCGAGTTGGCCCAGTTGGAGAATCGCTCGGCCACGTCCCGGAGGTACTCACCGAACCGGGACACCAGCGGCATGAGGGCAGCGAAAACCGCGCTCGCACCGTTGAGGAACGACCCGAGCGCCTTGGACAGGTTCACGATGATCCCGGGGAGGAACGTCCCCAGCGCCGTCGTAAGTTTCTGGAAACCCGGGCCGGTGAGCGACGCGGTGAGGATCGTGCCCGCCTGCGCGAGCGCCTGCCCGATGCCTGCTGCGATGGGCGCGATCATCCCGGCGAACTGCTGAATGTTCTGAGACCACGCGTCGAACGCCGGGATGAGGTAGCCGAGGATGATCTGCCCGATCCCGGTGAACACGTCCTTGACTGGGGCGAACGTCGCCGCCATGTTCGCGCTCTGCTCGTTCGTCATTGACGTGAAGGCAAGAGCAGCGAAGCCCGCCGCAGCGCCGACAGCACCGAGCACCCCCACGAGGCCGAGCATGGCCCCGGTGAGGCCCATCGCGATGGTGCCAATCATCGACCCGAGGAGGATCGCGAGCCCCGCGAGCGCAGTTGTGAGTACGCTGAGCGCCGCCACGAGGGCTATCGCCGCCACCGCCGCCGCGGGCAGAGACGCCGCGAGAGCCGACATGCCCGCGCCCGCCTTGGACCCGACCGCCCCCAGCCCGCCCATCATCCGGGAGAGGAAAGACGCCCCCTGACCCGCCGAGTTGAATCCAGTCATGAACGTGCGGGACAGGGCTGAGACACCCCGTCCGGCCTTCTGCATCAGGTTCATGGTGTTCTCAAGGCTCGCGCCGATGAGGTGGAGCCCGTCCGACCGCGACCCCTTGCCGAACAACTTGCCAATGCGGGCGTTCATGTCGATGTCAGGGAGGTCGATGTCGACCCCCACCGCATTGACCTTGCCCTTGGCCAGGGCGCGCTCAAACTGGGCGCGGGCCTTGACCGTTGCGCGCCATACTCGGTCGGACTCACGGGCGGCGGCGGCCTCGCTCTGGACCTGCCGGGTGAGCGACTTCTCGTGCTCCTTCTCGCGGTTGTCAAGCGCGGTCAGCCAGAACTTCTCGTAGTCCTTGGCCGCGTCTTCCGTGGCCTTCTTGGCGTTCCGGACAGCCTCCTCGAAGAACGGACCGAGGAAGTCGATGTCGATGTCATCGAAGCCACTCTCGATGGAGCGCACGATGTCCTTGAGGTCCATCTTGCTCGTCCGCCCCGCCTTGAGCAGGGCCTTCTCCAAACTGCGGACGACTTCTCGCTCGACAGTTTCACCGAATCCATCGGACCAGTGCCCGCCTGCGCGCTCGGACGCGACGGCGATGATGCTGTCGAGCGAGCCGTCGGTCAGCGCGTTCTTGACATTGCTCGCGACCTTCTTGCGGGTGATCAGGTCGTTGTCAAGCGCCTTCTCCATGCGCTTGACAACGTCCTCGAACTCGTCGTCGATCCCCTGCAAATGGGTCTTGAACCCCTCGGCGTACTCCGCGCCGTGATCATTGCCGTACTTCTCCCAGTCGACACTCTCGAAGTCGTCCTTAATGTCCTCGTCGATCCCGGAACCATCCGCGGTAACCCGGACGTACGCGTGACCAACCTGAGTGCCGACGTTCATTGGGGGTTACGCCTTCCGTGTCTTCTGCTGCATTGCGAGGAACGAGGAACTCTCGTACTCGATGGTGTCCTCGCTCTCGTCGTCCTCCTCATCGAGAGGGCTGTTGAGCCACTCCTCGATCTCGTTGACCTTGTCCGGGGCCGTGTGCTGGAGGAGCCACGCGTAGGTGAGGCGGACGAGCCGCGCTGGGCTCTGCTTGAGGAGGTCGATCTGGTAGTACGCGGCCTCGATGTGAACCCAGCGCAGGTAGAGGACGATGCAGAGCCTAGTCGCTCGTGCTGTCCCCATCCCGAAACCAGTGGGCGGTCACCTTCCCGACCAGCCACTTGACGGCATCGGGGTGGAGGCCGTCCTTGCCCCCGGCGAGCAGGCGGCCCTCGATGTAATCGCGGTCGTCTTCGTCCAGCGCGTTCACGATGATGTTGAGCATTGTGCCCATCTTGCGGGCTCCGGTGTTACCCGCGCCCATCGAAGTCGTCAGGAGCACCAACTGCCCCGTCGTCGGCGGGTTAAAGGTCAGCACCCGGCCGTCCATCTTCAGCGGGAGCCGGTCCTTGTCCTCCCCGGCCCCCTCGGCGTCGGCTTCCTTGACTGCGCTGATGAACTCGTCCATGTCACTGCCTTTCACTGGTGTCTTGGGGTGGGGTTAAAGTACCAGATGTTTCTAGAAACATCCTCCGGGCGTACTACTTCCTGGACTTGGGGAGGGCCCACTCCCCGCGCTTGGTCACGCGATTGCCGTTCGGGGCGACGACAACGAGGCTCCACGTGCTCCCTGTGAACTTGACCTTGCCCCCGACGCGGAAGCCGGGGGGAACCTGCGTGGCCGTGATCCGCTGCGCCAGCGCCGTTTTGTACGCACGGAGCGCGGCGGCCTGGGCCGCCTTCTGGGTCTCGCGGTCAGCCTGGGCGGCCTGCCGCTGCGCCGCCCGCTTGATGGTGCGCTGACGGTCCCGCTCCTGCACGAGGCTCGGGTTCCGGGCCTTGATCCGGGCTCGGTACAACCTCGCGTTGAGTGCGGCCCGCCTGCGCCCGTACGCCGCGTCCTGCTCCCGCCATGCCGCGCGGACCTCCTCGCCTGCCCCCGCCCCCTCGGGGAGCCGTCCGAGGGCGTACCGGGCACGGGACCTCCGGGGCGCGGCGTCCTGCCAGCCTTGCCACTGCTTGAGCGACCGGTAGAAGGCCGGGGACTTCGCGGTGGCTCCGACGATGCCCTTGATCAGGCCCGAGGGGGTGGATCGGACGATCTCTCCGAGGGCCCCCTTCTCCGCAGGGATCTGGTACGAGCGCATGCGCATGGTGGCGAACGCCATGCGCACCGCCTTGTCCATGTACTTCTGACCGCGCTGGCCCTCGATCATCACCGTGCGGCGCTTGTTCCGGCCAGCCTGATACAGGTCCGACCCGCCCCACGTGCTCGGGGGCAGCACTTTGGCGGGGTACGCGGCACCCCCTGCGCGGCTACCGGTGCCCTGATCCACGAACGCGCTGTACGGGGCCGAGGAGCCCACACCGGAGTAGACCCGCCGACGCCCCGGCTGGGGCATCGTGGACGCCTTGAACGTCGCCTTGAGCGGCTTCCCGTAGTGCGACCAGCGGGGCCGCTTGTTCGAGGGTGCGACCGCGGCGGCGTACTTGTTCACGTGCGCGGAGAAGCGGCGTGTCCAGTTGGTCACGTCGCCCTGCGGGGTGAACAGCAGCACCGCGTCGATCTCGACGATGGCGACCGCGCCGCGCTTGCTGAGCCTGTTGCGGGTCTGCTTGGCCATGTTTCTAGAAACTTCCTACTCGTCGAGGCGTACGGAGAACGACCACATGCCGCCGTACTCCCCACCGAGGACCGGGGCGGGCGACCACATGCCGACGTTCAGCGCGTCCCACACCTCGCAGCAGAGCGCCGCGTCGAGGATCTCCCGCATGTCCGTGAGCATTTGGATCGCGTCGGTCGTGACCGCGGTCTCCGAGGGGTTGGCGCCGTTGTCCTCCATCTGGTAGCACCGCTTGACTCCGACCTCGATGTCGTACCAGAGCCCTGCGATCAGCGCCCGGTCGCTGTCCCCGTCGAACTGCTCGCGGCGCTCGTTGGTCGCCAGTTCGACGCGGGAGCCGACGACGCGCACCCACATCTGGTCGCAGACCTCGCCGGTCTTCCGGTCGCCGCAGCCCTCGTGGTCCTCGTCCACGGTGAACGGGGCGTACTCCGTGCCCGGGATGATGGCAAAGGAGCAGATGTCCGGCACAGCGTTGGCCACGCAGAGGAGGAACTGGCTGAGCGAGGAGATGAGCGGGTCCGCGCTGCTCGCCGGGATCTCGTCGTCCTCAGTGAACTCAAACTCGTCAGGGGTACTGGTCATCGCGGCATGCTCCGTGCTCCGTGGTGTTCGAGGTGGGTGTCCATCCGGGAGTCAACCTGCTCGACGCCCGCGGCCACATGCTTGAGGGTGGTCTTCGCGGCGACCATGTCCACCTGCATTGAGGTGACATCCTTCTGCACGTTGTCGATCGCCGCCTGCATTGCGGGGAGGGTGGCGAGGGTCGCCGCGATGGAGTCGAGGGTCTCGGCGATCTTGACGTCGTGGGCGTCGTGGCGGTCCACCACGGCCTTGACGTCCTCCACGGACCTGCGGCTGGCCACTGACCACTTCTTGAACAGGACCGTCATGCCCGCCAGCGAGGCGAGGATGAAGGGGCTGATGACGTACTCGACGAAGCCCGGGGTGCGGAGCACTTCCATGAGCGTGTTGCCGGACGCGGTGAGGCTGTCCATCAGATCGACCCCCGGCTCATCCGGCGCGGGAGGGACGAGGCCACTCGCTGGGTCTTCAAGCGGCGGGGGCTGAACACCTGCGCCGAGCGGTTACCGAGGAAGCCCACCGGCACCCACTTGAGGATGAAGATGTCAACGAGTTCGATACCCGTCAAGCCCCCGGGGAACAGCCCGGCCTCGATGACGAAGGAGACGCCCTGCCGGGTGACATTCTGGACGCCCTTGGGGAGGTTGCACTGGCGGCCACGGCTGGGGGCGTACGCGGATGCCATCTCCAGCGCCAGCCGCGCGAGGGCGGTCTGGCCCTCCTCGGACACCGGGTAGGACCTACTGTACGAGACACTCCACGTGCCCGGATCGGTGTCCGGCTTGGAGAGGTCTTGCGCGGCGGGGATCGGGGATGGCCCGTCGCCCTGCCAGACGAGGATGTGCCCGTCGTCCAAGCGGAAGTCGTCGAGGTCAAGGAACTCGCCGTCGACCTTGACGTAGTCCACGAAGCCCACAGGGCCCTCCAGAGCGACTTCCCCCGCAGTGGTGGCCCGGGAGCCTCCTACGCAGCCGCAGGTGGCCCCCAGCCCCTCCTCCGGGAGCGGGCGGACGGTGATCGGGGGCGTACCGACCCGGTTGTTCGTGAGCGTCGTCAGCGTGGAGACGGCGGAGCGGAGGGCCGCCTCACGCACGTCTTCGGCGTACTCGGCCCATTCCGACGCCTGACTTTCGGTGAATCGGGGGACCCACACGTCACTCATCGGGGCTCCTTTGCTGTCGTGGAATGAAGAATGCCTGCCAACCCCGGAGGGCCAGCAGGCATCCTAGCCTGATGTTTCTAGAAACACTCAGGTAAACAGCGCGGGGTGCTCCGCGTCGAGCGCGCTGTTGTGGTCGTCCGACTCACCCTCGTGGTCATGCACGGACTGCTCAGGCTCGGTCTCGGGGACGTCGTTGACCGTGATGTTGACCGCCGACTGCACGAGCAGGTAGATCGCGCCGAGGAGCAGGGTCACGATGCCACTGCCCTTCGGCAGGCCGAGCAGGAGCAGGATCTCCTCCAGCGCGGTGAGGTCGACGCCAGTCAGGGACAGGACGACGAGGACCGCCAGCACGGCCACACCGCCCAGCAGCAGGCCCAGACGGACCTTGGCGGGGAGCGCCCGCAGGGCGTCGGTGATGAGCGCGAGGATGATCGCGATGGGGTTCTTCATGTCAGGCCGCCTTCCGGGGCTCGAACTTGTCGGCGTCGATCGCCTTCTGGACGACGCGTCCGGGGCACTCGGTGCCACCGGGCCGGATCTCGCGGTGACCGACGATGGCCTTGGCCTTCGCGTTGCGCTTGCGGATCTTGGTGATCTCCGTGCGGACCGCCTTGAGCATCGCCGCGCTGGGCTCCTCACCCTCAACGAGCAGCAGCAGGATCGCCGTGTACGCCTTGTTCAGGGCGGTGTTGCCGTTCGCCGCGGACATCTTGGTGCGGCCACGCAACTTGTAGCGGTTGCCCTGCTGGTCGAACGCCACGTTGTACGCGATGTCAGACCACGCGCGCTCGTCCATGTGGAAGTTCTGCCACGAGCGCAGCGCGGTCTTGGCCTGCTCCACCGTGGTGATCTTCTTGGACATCGCGGGCCAGTGCAGGGCGACGCCCTTGAGGTTGGCCTTCTTGAGCACGCCGGGGTCACGGCGGCGGGGGCGCAACTTGATGGTCGCACGGGAGTAGTTACGGGGCATTGCTCGTCCCTCCTTAGGGGTTGACGGGGGCAGTGTAGCGGACGAACTCAGTCCTCGGCGTCGAACTCCTCCTCGACCTCGTCGAGAACGGTGCGGAGGGCGTCAACGTCGCCACCTCCACGCACGTACTGACGGGCGAGGTCCCGAATGGTGCCGGGGGTGCGCTCCTGCTGGGACCGGCGCTCAGCGTCGGTGAGCAGGATGAGGCGCTGGGTGTCCAGATCCTCGTTGGACAAGGTCTGGACGGACTCGGGCGTGAACATGTGGGTCTCCTTAAGTTTCTAGAAACAGTGTAGGGGTGCGCTTTACCGGGCGTAGGCGTCAGGCGGGGGTGTGGACCACGGCCCCGCTGCCATCCACCCACGCTGCGGTGGCGGCAGACCCAGATGCCCACAGCATCCGCTTCGTCGTCGAGTTCCAAGCGGGCTTGCTCTCGTACTTGCCCGTGGTGTTCAGCGCAGTTGACGCCGCAGTGAAGTTGCCCGTCGCATAGGAGCCAGGCTGCCCGATCCGAACCCACCCATCGTTGCCGGACCCGAGCCCCGTCTCGCGCACCCAGACCTGCGCGCCAGGAGCCGACGTGCCGTAGACGTAGATCGACCCGAGACGAGCCGTGACATTGCCGTTCGGGTCCGCGAACGCGCCCGTCTGAATCGACGGAGAGTTGGTCGGGGTGTTCAGGTGCAGAGGTCGGC
Organism: Nocardioides sp.; assembly: GCA_045627505.1. Classification (GTDB taxonomy): domain Bacteria; phylum Actinomycetota; class Actinomycetes; order Propionibacteriales; family Nocardioidaceae; genus Nocardioides. Next base: position 254 of record JAZQNT010000629.1, on the reverse strand, counting down.
CGCGCAACTCCGCCCCAGTGGCGGCCCACGCGAACTGGATCACTCCGCTGGAGAGCAGCGCGCCCAGGTCGGTCTCGTAGAGCCGCACGGTCGGCGCGGTCGCACCCACAGTGTTCCTGAGTTCGACCCGGTCGGTGGCCCCGAGGTTCAGTACCTCCCTCGCGGCGCCCGCCGCGTCGCGCTGACGAAGGCCCGCGTTGTTCTGGAGGATCGGCGAGGCGATGAACCCCGACGTAGTCCGCGGCATGTTCACT
>JAZQNT010000628.1:0-5970 GCA_045627505.1 Nocardioides sp. | reverse complement strand
GGTCGCGCCTGCCACAGCACGAGGTCGGACCGCTGCGTCGCCAGCCCGCGGACCCGGTGCACCACCACGCCGGGGCACGGGCGGGGACGTCGGGCGGCGTCGACTGCCACGTGCACCGGCACGTCGGGCTCCTGCGGACGGTGCGGCAGCGCCGAGACGCCCCACAGCGCGGCGGGGGCTGCGTGCAGCACGGCGGCCCAGGCTCGCTGTCGGGTCGTGGGGGTGCCGGTGTGCGTGACCATCACACCGGGCAGCACCGGGGCCAGGTCGCGACGTCGGAGCAGCCGTCGCAGGTCGTGCGGGGCCAGCCCGGCGTCCAGCAGCTGGCGGCGTGAGACCACGCCGTCCTGCCGCCGAACGAGCTCCGTCCACTGGTCCACGGGTCCGAGCGTCGCGGTTCCGCAGTGCCGGCCGTGGCCGTCGTGCACAGCATGAGGCCGTGGGCGGGGGAACGTGGACGTCCGGTGCCAGCTGGTGGCACCAGACGTCCACCATCGCCGAGACAGCCCACGCCGAGACAGCCCATGTGAGGAGGCAGTCACGCTCGTCCGGGCAGGTCGGGCCGGGCCACGCGACTAGCATCGGTCAGCGGATCACCCGTCCGGTTGTAGAGAGGAACACCAGTGGCTTCCAGCCAGAACCGGGGCGGCTCCGCCCCCTCCGGCGCGTCCGTGACCGGGGGGAGGGCGCAGTGATCTTCAGGACCTTCGGGTGGTCCTTCGGGATCACCGTCATCGGCCTGGCCGCCGCCTTCCTGTACGGCGGGCTCGAGGCCGCGGCGATCGCCGCGATCCTGGTGGTGCTGGAGGTGTCGCTCTCCTTCGACAACGCCGTGGTCAACGCCCGCGTCCTCGACCGGATGTCGCTGGCCTGGCGCAAGGTCTTCCTGACCGTCGGCATCGTGATCGCCGTCTTCGGCATGCGCCTGCTGTTCCCGCTGGTGGTGGTCGGCGTGACCGCTCACCTCTCCCCGGTTGAGGCGTGGACCCTGGCCATGGAGAAGGGCGACCCGCACACCCCGGGCACCTACGGCTACCTGCTCAACGAGGCGCACCCCTCGATCGCCGCGTTCGGCGGCATGTTCCTGCTGATGATCTTCCTCAGCTTCTTCTTCGAGCAGGGCAAGGAGCACCACTGGTTCGGGCCGGTCGAGCGCGTGATGGAGCGCATCGGCGTGCTCGACGGCGCCGCGGTGATCGTCGCGCTGGCCACGCTGCTGGGCTTCGGGCTGGGCTTCGCCGACCACACCCGCGACGTGATGGTCTCCGGCGCGGTCGGCATCCTCACTCACCTGCTGGTGAACGGGCTCGGTGAGCTGTTCGCCGGTGGGGAGGACGAGCTGGTCGAGGGCGCCACCCACGAGAAGGGAAGCAACGCGCTGGTGCTGGCCACCGGCAAGGCGGCGTTCTTCCTGTTCGTCTACCTGGAGATCCTCGACGCCAGCTTCAGCTTCGACGGTGTGATCGGCGCGTTCGCGATCACCAGCGACCCGATCGTCATCGCCATCGGCCTGGGCGTCGGCGCGATGTACGTCCGCTCGCTCACCATCCACCTGGTCAACAAGGGCACCCTGGCCGACTACGTCTACCTCGAGCACGGCGCACACTGGGCGATCGGCGCCCTCGCCGTGCTGCTGCTGGTGACCATCGGTCATCACGTGCCGGAGGTGGTCACCGGACTGATCGGCGTCGCGTTCATCGCCGCCGCGTTCTGGGGGAGCGTGCGGCACAACAGGCGAAGCGCCGCCCTCCTCGAGGAGGCTCCGTCTCGTGAGCCGGTGGGCGCCTGACGTCGTGGTCGAGCGGTGACGCGAGGAGCCCCCGACCACTCCGCGGTGGTCGGGGGCTCCTGCGTCTCCTGGTCTGCTGACCGGTCCTCAGGACCTGTCGGCGAGCCGCGTCAGCGGCAGCTCCGCGTGTCGGTGCAGCGGCGTCCCACGGCGAAGGTGGTCTTCGCGGTGCGCTTGCTGGCCTGCGCGGTGGCCTTCACGGTGTCGGTGCCCCAGGTGGTCCCGACCTTGAACCGGGCGCTGAAGGTGCCCCGGGCGTCGGCCCGGCCCGTGGCGACCTTGGTCCCGCGGTAGGTGACGGTGACCCGCTCGTCCTTGCCCAGGCGCGAGACGGTGACGACCTGCGGGTCGGAGGCCCGCACCGTGGCGTACACGGCGCGCAGGGCCAGCTTGTTCGGCAGGACCCGGATGCGGGTCGTGCCGACGCGGTCGGCCAGCGAGCCGGTGACCTTGATCGTGGTCCGCTTCGCCGTGCCCCGGTCGGGCGCGGTGAGGCGGACCTTGGCGGTTCCGGTCGCAGTGGCGGTTCCGCTGATCCTGGTCTTGCCGTGGCGCAGCGTGAAGCGCTCGGCAGGAGCCAGACCGGAGACCTTGACGGCGAAATTCTTGCCACCGGGGGTCTTCGCCTTCGTCGTCACCTTCAGCTTCTTCGCCGGCAGTGCGACGTCGACGGTGACGGTCGCGGTGGTGGTACCGGAGGCGTTGGTGGCGGTGACGACGTAGGTGGTGCGCCCCAGGGCGGGGATGATCGTCGCCCTACCGTTGCCGGCGAGCCTGCTGCTCGTCCAGGAGCCTGTGAGCCGGTCGGCGCGGGCGGACGTCCAGCTGAGCCCCACCGGCTCGCCCTGGCGCACCTTCGTGCCGGTGCTGCGCAGGTCCAGGCTGGGGGCCTCCGCCACAGCCACGGTGGGAGTGGTCGTGGACACCGTGCTGGCCCGGTAGCCGTCGCGGGTGAGGGTGGCCGTCACCGTGAGCGCGTGACCCTCGTCGGCCCGCGTCAACACGTACGTGGCGCCGGTGCCCACCACGGTGCTGCCCCGTTCCCAGGTGAACTCGGTGCGGGTGGCGGCGGGGGTGGACTCGGCGGTCGCGGTGAGCTGCTGACCCGCCCTGGCGGTGCCGGTGACGTCGACGCCCACGCTGGTGAAGGAAGCCTCGGTGACGGCGGTGGTGGCCTCGGAGGTGAGGACCAGGTCCTTGTGGCCCGCCTGCACGGTGGTGCTGGTGACGGTGATGACCTTGCCAGCCAGGTCCGGAGTGAGGAACAGGGTGGTGCCGCTGGCGCCGGGGATGGGGGCGCCGTCGGCGTGCCACTGGTGGGTGGTGGTTGAACCCGCCGGTGCCTTGCCGGGGGTCACGGTGAGGGTCCCGTCGACGACGGGGGTGCCCGAGATGTGCGGGGCGGTGCCGTCCTGGACTCCGGGTGCCACGCGCGCGGTGGCCTCGGAGGTGAGGACCAGGACCGTGTGGCGCGCCAGCATGCTGGTGCCCGTGACGGTGATGACCTTGCCGACCAGGTCGGGGGTGAGGAACAGGGTGGTGCCGCTGGCGCCGGGGATGGGGGCGCCGTCGACGTTCCACTGGTACGTCACCGTCGCGCCGGTCATCGCGTGGTGGGTGGCGGTGAGTTCACGGCCCACGGTGGAGACGCCAGAGATCGTAGGCGCGCCGCCCGTCTGGATCTTGCGGGGAGCAGTGAGCGCCAGAGAGTGCTGGCCGCCAGCAGCGATCGCGGTGAAGAGAGTGTTGGCGGGAAGCACCGGGACGTCCGTCTGCCCGTTGCTGTTGTTGCCGAACGCGACGATCTGGCCGTCATCGGTCAGCGCCAGCGAGTGGCTCCAGCCTGCGGCGATGGCGGTGTAGGTGGCGCCGGCCGCGGGGGTGGGGACGTCCGTCTGTCCGTCGCGGTTTTCGCCGAAGGCGACGATCTGGCCGTCGGAGGTGAGTGCCAGGGAGTGGCTGGAGCCTGCGGCGAGGGCGGTGTAGGTGGTGCCGGCCGGGGGCGTGGGGACGTTCGTCTGACCGCTGTAGTTGTTGCCGAACGCGATGATGCGGCCGTCGGAGGTCAGTGCCAGGGAGTGGCTTTCGCCGGCGGCGATGGCGGTGTAGGTGGTGCCCGCCGGGGGGTTCGGGACGTCGAGGGCCAGTCCGAGGTGGGTGTAACCGAGTCCGGTGGCCTCACCGTCGTCGGTGAGGACGAGGGAGCCGCTCCCGTGGGCGGCGATCGCGGTGTAGGTCGCGGGTCCGCTGGCAGGGAGTTCAGGAAAGCGGGTCTGGCCGTAGCTGCTGTCGCCGAAGCCGACGATTCGACCGTCGTCGGTCAGGGCGAGGGAGTGCTCGTAACCGGCGGAGATCGCGGTGTAGACGGCACCCGCGGGGGGATTCGGCGCCGTGACCTGCCCTCGATTGTTCGCCCCGAATCCCACGACCTGCCCGTCGTCGGTGAGGGCGAGGGAGTGGTCACCGCCGGCGGCGACGGCGGTGAAGGGACGGTTGTGGCTGGGGACGGAGGTCTGACCCTCGCGCGAGCGACCGAAGGCGGTGATCTCTCCGTCGCTCCTGAGGGCGAGGTTGTGGAAGGTGCCGCTCGTGATGGCGGTGTAGGTGCCGGTGGACGGCGCAGGGACCGTGGTCTGCTGGTAGACGTCGTTGCCGAAGGCGACGAGGTCCCCGGCATCGGTCATGGCGACGGAGTGGGCGAAACCGCCGGCGATGTCCGTGTACCTGGTGCCGGCGCTGAGGCTGGGGACGTCGGTCTGCCCGTACGTGTTCTCGCCGAATGCGACGACCCTGCCGTCGTCGGTGAGGGCCAGGGAGTGGCCGCCGCCGACGGCGATGTCGGTCCAGCGGGTGGCGCCGTCGGGGAGGGGCGGGATGGTGGACCTCCCGGAGCCGTCGAGACCGAAGCCGACGATCTGACCGTCGTCGGTGAGGGCGAGTGAGTTGGAGTTGCCGGCCGCGATGGTGGTCCAGCGGGTGGCTCCGGCCGGGAGCGGAGGGACCTCCGTCTCCCCGTTATGGTTCGACCCGACGGCCACGATCCGGCCGTCGTCGGTGAGCGCGAGGGAGTGGCTCCAGCCGGCGGAGACGGCGGTGTACCTCTGCGCCCCCGCGGGGGCCGCGACCGGCACGAGTTGGTGGAAGTCGTTCGAACCCCATCCGACGAGGTTGCCCTCTGTGGCGACCGTCCCGGGGACGTCATCGGGGTCCATGGCCGCCTGGGCGCTGGGGGTCACCCAGCCGGTCAGGCCGAGTGCGCCGACCAGGACCAGGGCGAGCAGGGCGGGGAGGGGCCTTCGTGGTGGTCGTATCTTCACCGAAGAAGGATCGGCAGAAGAAAACAAGACCTTATGTATTGAAAATATTCAGCAAGATTTCACTGTCTCGTCCGGTCGGCGGCGGAGGTGTCGGTGAGCCCTGTTAGACACGTACCCATGGAGTTCTCCCCGCAGACGGCCACCGCCACCACCGCTGGTCCCCAGGAGCGCGCTGCCGCACGTGAGGCGGCCGAGGGTCACCTGCGCGCCCTGGTCGGTCGCGACGACGCCCGGTTGCGGGAGGACCAGTGGTCCGCGATCGAGGCGTTGGCGGTCGACCGGCGCCGCGCCCTGGTGGTGCAGCGCACCGGGTGGGGCAAGTCGGCCGTCTACTTCGTCGCCACCCTGCTGCTGCGCTCGCGCGGCGCCGGTCCGACGGTGATCGTCTCGCCGCTGCTGGCGTTGATGCGCAACCAGATCGCCGCCGCCGAGCGGGCCGGGATCCGGGCGGTCACGATCAACTCCACCAACGCCGACCAGTGGGAGCCGATCCACGCCGCGATCAACGCCGGCGAGGTCGACGTGCTGCTGGTGAGCCCGGAGCGGCTCAACAACCCCGGTTTCCGCGACGAGGTGCTGCCCCGGTTGGCCGCCACCTGCGGCCTGCTGGTGGTCGACGAGGCGCACTGCATCTCCGACTGGGGCCACGACTTCCGCCCCGACTACCGCCGGATCCGCACCCTGCTCGACGAGCTGCCCGCCGGCATCCCGGTGCTGGCCAAGCTGCGCCCCGACGTGCTGCGCGTCGTGGAGGCGGCCCGGACCGCCGTCGAGTCCGGCGCGGTCGCCGTCGTCGTGGGCGGTCCCCAGCCCGCGGCCCTCCCGGACGGCCGTGCCGCCGGGCTCAGCGGGCCGGCGGTCAAG
>JAZQNT010000627.1:0-7626 GCA_045627505.1 Nocardioides sp. | reverse complement strand
CGTTTTGCCATTTCTTGCTGGATCGGGGTAGAGTTTAACAAATAGTACAGGAAATCAGGCAAAAATGATTCATGTCGACCACCTGATGGCGATGCCGATCCTCACCGAGTACGTCAAGGAGAAGTACGGCAACGCGCAGCTCGCCGTCGTCTCCCCGGACGCCGGCCGGATCAAGGTCGCCGAGCGCTGGTCGCACGCACTCGGTGGCGCTCCGCTGGCCTTCATCCACAAGACCCGTCGCACCGACGTGGCCAACGAGGTCGTCGCCAACCGCGTCGTCGGTGACGTGGCCGACCGCATCTGCGTCCTCACCGACGACATGATCGACACCGGTGGCACCATCGTGAAGGCTGCCGAGGCGTGCATGGAGGCCGGCGCCAAGGGTGTCATCATCGCCGCCACCCACGCGATCCTCTCCGACCCGGCCGTCGATCGCCTGAAGAACTCGCCCGCCGTCGAGGTCATCGTCACGAACACCCTCCCGATCCCGGAGGAGAAGCACTTCGAGAAGCTGACCGTGCTGTCGGCGGCCCCGCTGCTCGCCCGCGCGATCCGCGAGGTCTTCGAGGACGGCTCCGTCACCTCGATGTTCGACGGTCACGCCTGATTCAGCGCCCACGAACCCCCGCCACCCTCACGGGCGGCGGGGGTTCGTCGCGTCCGGGGCGCGGCGGCGTGTGCGGCGACCGATTCGTCAGCGGGCTCCCGGCCCGCGTAGAGTTCACTTTTGCCTCGGCGAGGGAGCTCGACTCCGTGATCGACGTGGCAGGAACGCATCGCCGTGCCTGACCATGCCGTCACGCACGGCGTCTCTCATTTCCGGGGTCCGCAACCATGTCGGCCGCGTTTCCGCAGCGGCCTCGCAGCTCTGAGGAGACACGCATGTCCGAGAAGATCATCGCCGAAGCCCGCACCGAGTTCGGCAAGGGCTACGCCCGCCGCCTGCGTGCCGCCGGCCGCATCCCGGCCGTCATCTACGGCCACGGCTCCGAGGCCACCCACTTCTCCCTCCCGGGCCACCAGACCACCCAGGCCCTGCGCAAGGGTGGCGCCCACGCCCTGCTCGAGCTGGAGCTCGACGGTGAGATCCTGCTCGGCCTCGTCAAGGACATCCAGGTTGACCCGATCCGTCGCGTCATCGAGCACGTCGACCTGATCCTCGCCATCAAGGGCGAGACCGTCACCGTCGAGGTGCCCGTCGTGGTCGTCGGCGCTGCCGTCCCCGGCACCACCGTCGTCACCGAGCACGCCACCCTCGAGGTCACCGCCGAGGCCCTGCACGTGCCCGAGCAGATCGAGGTCTCGGTCGCGGGCATCGCAGCCGGCACCCAGATCCTCGCCTCCGACGTCGTGCTGCCCGAGGGCGTCGCCCTGGTCGGCAACGGTGAGGCGCTGGTCGTCAACGTCATCGCCGCCGAGGACAACACCGAGGCCCCGGCCGAGGAAGAGGCCCCCGCCGCTGAGTGATCCAGCTCGCTGGTCACGACCGAGGCCTCGCAGGCATCGCCTGCGGGGCCTTCGGCGTTCCCGGGACGCCGGCCCGGATGCGGCGCAGCTGGTCCGGGTCGCGATACTGGGGACATGAGTTCTGAGGTCTGGTTGGTGGTCGGCCTGGGCAACCCCGGGAACGAGTACGCGGGTCATCGCCACAACATCGGCTACATGGTCAACGACGAGCTCGCCTCCCGGATGGGCTCACCCTTCCGGGCCCACAAGACCGGACGCGCCGACGTCGTCGAGGGACGCCTGGGCACGCCCGGGAACCCCGGTCCGCGTGTGGTCCTGGTCCGGCCCAAGAGCTGGATGAACACGCTCGGGGGCGCCGTCGCGGCGGTCGCGAAGTTCTACGGGGTCGAGCCCGACCACGTGATCGCGATCCACGACGAGCTGGACATCGACTTCGGCACGCTGCGCCTGAAGAAGGGCGGCGGCGACAACGGCCACAACGGCCTCAAGACGCTCCGTGCTTCGCTGGGCACCGGTGACTTCTACCGGGTCCGGGCCGGCATCGGCCGTCCGCCGGGCCGCCAGGACGTGGCCGACTTCGTGCTCTCCACCTACTCCACGCCCGAGAAGAAGGAGCTTCCGCTCCAGATCGTCGAGGCCGCTGACGCGGTCGAGTGCCTGATCTTGGAGGGTCTCGAAAAGGCACAACAGAACTTCAACTCCTGACGCTACCCAATACGGGTGAGCCTCCGGATTCAGTCACCCAATATCGGGCATGAGCCCGGAAACCCTGCACTCCTACTGTCGAGACACAGTTTTTCGAAAGTTTGTCGGGCTCTGTGGCGGTCGCCCGACCGGGGGCCTGGGGGGTCGGCAAGTGAGCGGTCGTGGAGACGTGTCCTCTGGGGTGCGCATGCAGGCGCACGACACGGGGCAACCGGTCGCGAGAGCTGGCGAGGCGGGCGCCCCAGATCGCCCCACGGTTCGCCCCACGGTGCGCCCCAGGGTGCCCGGCCAAGGCTTTCTGCGCCGTCACCGGCTGAGCGTGGCTCTGGCTGCCGAGGTGCTGTGCTCGGTGGCAGCCATGGTTCTCGTCGCCCACCTCGGCACGGCCACGCTCGAGGTGCTTCTCCTCGTCGTCGGCGTGACGCTGGTGGTGCGGTGCTGGTCCGGCGCCGGGGCGCTGGGGCCGGGGCTGCCGCGTCTGGAGCGGGTCCTGCGTGACACCAGCATCCCCTTCTTCCTGGCCGCGCTCCTGGTCGCCGCCGGTCACTGGTCCCCGGAGCAGCTGGCCGCCGCCGCGGGACTGACCGTGGCAGGTGCGGGGGTGTCGCTCGCCGCGGCGTTGCTGCGGCACTGGTTCCCCGCCGTGCAGCGGGTGGTGGTCGTCGGCTCGGCGGTGTCGGTGGCGGAGGCCTCCACGCGGTGGGCGGACAGCAGGCGCGTGAAGGTCGTGGGCAGCCTGGTCATGAGCGACGGGACGCCCAGGGTTCCGCGCCCCCGCACCGGGACGCTGCTCCCGCAGGGCAGCGAGGACATCGACCCGGCCGCCCTGTTGCGCGCACGTCCGGACATGGTGGTGCTGGTCCCTTGGCAGGGCATGGAGGCCGAGCAGGTGCGCCGCATCGGGTGGGCGCTCGAGGGCACCTCCACCGCGTTGGCCGTCCAGCCGGAGCTCGAAGGGATCGCTCCGCACCGGCTCCAGTGCACCGCCTACGCGGGTGTCAGCCTCATGCACATCTCCTCCAGCCGTCCTCCGCGCGTGCCGATGATCGTCAAGGGTGTCTGCGACCGGGTGGCGGGGCTCCTCCTCCTGTTCTGCGCCGCGCCCCTGCTGGCCGTCCTCATGGTGGCGGTGCGCATGGACTCCGCAGGCTCGGCGATCTTCCGCCAGGTCCGGGTCGGGGCCGACGGCAAGCTCTTCACGATGTACAAGCTCCGCACCATGGTCGCCACCGCAGAGGCGGAGAAGGCAGACCTGACGGACGAGGACCAGGGCGCCGGACTGCTCTTCAAGATGCAGGCCGACCCGCGCATCACCGGGATCGGACGGGTGCTCCGCAAGTTCTCGCTGGACGAGTTGCCCCAGCTCGTCAACGTGGTCAAGGGGGACATGTCGCTCGTCGGACCGCGGCCTGCTCTGCCTTCCGAGGTGGTGCAGTACTCCTCCTTGGAGCGGCGTCGTCTCGTGGCCAAGCCGGGCATCACCGGCCTGTGGCAGGTGTCCGGTCGCTCTGACCTCGCGTGGGACGATTCGGTCCGGCTCGACAACCACTACACGGAGAACTGGCGACTCGCCGATGACGCGGCGATCCTGTTCCGCACGGTGGACGCGGTCCTCCGCTCCCGCGGCGCCTACTGAGCACGCGAGCGGGACGCCGGTCAGACCCCCCGGCCGAAACGGTGCAGGGTGTTGAGCACGAATGCGGGTGTGACGACCCGGGCGGCAACGGCGAGCGCCACGTACGCGCGCCATTGCAGAGGGTTGTGGTCCAGCGCCTTGCGGGCCCATCGGACGGCAGCGGAGCGATCGGGCCGACTCGCCTCGTTGAAGGCGACCTGCCCGTAGACCCGACTCACGGCCCTGCGGTCCTGCACGATCTCGGGGTGCTGCTCAAGCATCCAGTGCAGCGATGAGATCTTGGCGTCCCAGTTGCGCGTGAAGAACGAGGCTGCGCCCCACCGCACCACCACCAGTGGCTCGTCGACGTGGACGATGTCCTCCACCTTCACCGCACGCAGGAGGAGGTCCCAGTCCTCGTTGTGACTGCCCGGGGCGTCCTCGGACACGAGGCCGACGGGGCCGAAGAGAGCGTCGCGGGTGAAGAGGAGCGACGAGGAGTGGAGCATCGCCATGCGCGAGCGGATCAGGTGGCGCAGGTGAACCCGTTCGGTCCCCGCGCGCCGGGGGGTGCGCTGTCCGTCGAAGTCGACCTCCATGGCCGTGGTGATCAGGTGCGGGAACGACCCGGTCCGGGCCTGCACCTCCGCGCCGGCGGCGAGCTGGGCGGAGAGCTTGGCAGGTTTCCAGAGGTCGTCGTCGTCGCAGAACGCGATCAACTCTCCCTGAGCCGCGATGACGCCCGAGTTGCGGGCCCCGGCCAGACCGGGCGTGCGCGAGTTGGGCACCACTCGAACCCAGCGGCGCGCCGCCCCCGCCGGTGATTCACGCAGCAGCGAGAGGTCGGGCTCGGACTGGTCGAAGACCACCACCACCTCGACGTCGCCGGGGTGGTCCTGGGCGAAGACGGAGTCGATCGCCTGCCTGACCAGCTCGATACGGTCACGGGTGGGGATCACCACCGACACCAGCGGCGATCCGGACATCATCGGGGTTCCCCCGGGTGACGGTCCCGCCGCGGCGCAAGGTCAGTCGTGGCCGTGACAGCACAACAGTCACAGGCATCCACCTGCCTCACCCCGGTCCCGGAGCGCGGTTCGTCGGACACGGCGCGTGCAGGTCTCACTCTTCCCCCTGGCCCTGAGTCGTGCGTGACCCGCGTCAGCGTAGCGGCGCGCTGGGCCCGCGGCTTGCGAACGACGTGCTGCCTCCCGGAATGTGGGGACGTGCCGGGCGCGATCGCAGGGCAGGCGCGGTGGTGCCGGACCGGCCTCTCCGGGTGCTGGTCGGAGCCGTCTTACGTCCCGTTGGCGGGTCCTCGGACCACCGCAGCGCAAGGGCAGCCGCGATCATCAGCACGGGCAGCCCGTAGGGCAGCGCGCCGTAGTAGAGGAGCTCCATCGTCCCCACCAGCAGCACCGTGCTGGCCGCGAGCCCGGTCACGTCGGTGCGTCGAACTGAACGGGCGAAGGCGGTCACGAACCACCCCACGAAGAGGAGCACCGCGCCCACGCCGTGCGCGACCAGAATCATCCAGAACTGTCCCTGGGTGCCCACCGGGTCGAGGTCGGGGTTGCTCGCCTCCACCGGTGCCGCGTGCCCGAGGATCGGGGAGTCCGGGACGGTCTCGAGGGCCTGGACGTACAGAGAGGCGCGGTCCTCGGTGCTGCTCGACTCGGTGACCCGGTGCTCGAGCCGGTCCCCGGCCGGCATCGCCAGGAAGACCCCCACTCCCACCAGTGCCGCCAAAGCGATCGCGGCCACCGCCTTGACCTGACGCATCAGCAGCAGTCGGAGCCCCGCGTAGGCCACCGCGAGACCCAAGCCGAGGAACATGCCCCGGTTGAGGGTCAGGAAGGCGGGCACCATCGACACCGGGACCGCCGCCAGTACGACCCAGAACCGGCGTCGCCCCCACACGTGGAAGAGGTAGGCGACCACGAAGGGCATCACCAACGAGTACACGTTGCCCCAGTTGTTGGTGTACAGGAAGGGCGCGGTGGGCCGTGGGTCCAGGGCCGCCCAGCCGTCGGGGTTCCACTGGGTCATCCGTCGCACGACCATGTGGTTGACCAGATCGTTGCTGGTCAGCGCCTCGGGCAGCAGGTAGCTCAGGGGCGTGCGCAGCACGAAGAGCGGCGCCGCGAGCGCGAGGTACCCGCCGAGCACGGTCGCCAACCAGTAGCCGGTGAGGGCACCGGTGACCAGACGGTCGGTCAGCCGTCGGCGTGCGTTGTAGGTGTAGAGGAAGAGCACCGCGGCGCTCAGGTAGAGCGCGAACCGGTAGCCGAACCCGATCGCCTGGCCAGCCCGTTCCAGCTGCGACGCGGAGCAGAGCACCCACGCCAGGAAGAGCAGGTAGACACCGAAGCCGCGTGGTGCCCGCACCTGGCCTGAGCGCAGCAGGAGCAGGGCCATCGGCAGCGCCATCAGCACCCAGATCAGGTCGGCCAGCCCGAGGACCCACCACAGGGGAAATGCCGCGAAGATCGAGACCACCGGCCAGGCGGGCAACTCGGAGGCGGCGACCTGACGGCGCGCGTCCGCGACCCCCTGGACGGAGGTGGGCGCCCGTCCGCCCCGGGAACGGGGGAGGGCGTTGGTGCTGGTCACGGCGTGCTCCGTCCCCGATGCGGGCTGATCGGCTGAACGGCCCGTGGGGGCCGATTGGCTGGCTAGCATAGGCCCGCAGCCGGGACGGGGTGAGGGATCTCGGGGCACGAGTACGGGGGAGGGCCGTCCGTGGCCAAGCATGCGTCGGACACGTCGTCGATGGAGTTGTCGCACTACCTGACGGTGCTGCGGCGCCGTGTGCGCCCGGTGGTTGTCTGCCTGGTCGGGGGCGTGGCGCTCGCGGTGGGCGTCATCGTGGTGAAGCCGTCGTCATCGACCGCCTCCACCCTGGTGAACCTGAACGTCATCTCGAGCAACGCGTTCGCCAACAGTCGCCCCGACTCCGACCTCGTCGACCTGCAGACAGAGCAGTCGATGGCCCGCTCCACCACCGTGATGGACACCGTGGCCGAGGCGTTGGGCGGTGACTGGTCGCGCACCGAGGTCCGTCGCAGCACCACCGCCACCCTGCTGCCCGACGGTACGGTGCTCCGGATCGAGTTCCGGGCGCCCACCGCCCGGGCGGCGGCGCAGGGGGCGTCGCTGGTCGCGGAGGAGTACCTGCGGTACAGGTCGGCGATCGCCCAGTCGCGGGTCGACCTGGCCACCGAGCCGCTCACCGCGCGGGGCGAGGCGCTGAGGAAGCGCCTCGCCGAGGAGAATGCCACCATCGCGAACGCCCGCGCCGGGAGCCGGGAGCGCACGACGGCGCAGCTTCGCGCGGAGGAGCTGCGCACCGAGCTCGCCTCGCTGTCAGCGCGCAGCAGCGAGCTGGCGGCCATCTCCACCAGCGGCGGGGTGATCATCACGGAAGCCGATCCTGGTCAGGTGGGGGTCAGCCCGAACCGCATGCTGGTCCTGCTCAGCGGGGCGCTGGGTGGGCTGCTGGCCGGGCTGGTGGGCGCCTTCGTGGTGAACGTCCTCGACCGCCGGGTGCGCGACTCCTACGACGTGACCGGTGCGGGTGGCGGTGACGTGGTCGCCACCTTCGGCGCGGGGGAGCCGGAGCTCCCGACCATCGGCGCGGACGCCGACGAGTTCAGGGCCCTGCGTGAGCGCCTTTTGGCGGGGCTGGCGGTGGAGTCTCCCGTGCTCGGTGTCATCGACGTGGTCCCGGCCGGAGAGGGGCCGAGTGACGTCGCGGTGGGCCTAAGTCGGATCGTAGCCATGTCGTTCTGTGTGCCAAGGTGGTGTCCCTCTCTATTGTCTTGCTAAGACGCGTTGGG
>JAZQNT010000626.1:0-2372 GCA_045627505.1 Nocardioides sp. | reverse complement strand
CATCGTCTGCACACTTTCATGCGGATTCGGCGCGCACCCTCAACCGCGGAGGCGGGCCGCCGCCGCGGCGGCCTCCACCTGGTAGGCCTGGGCGAAGGCCAGGGAGTTGGCCATGAACTGCTCACGCTCGTCCTCCGGCAGCGCCTTGAGCGCCACCTCGAAGACCGCCATGCCGGCGTTCAGGTCACGCACGAACACCCGCTCCCCCTCCCGGGTCGCCCTCACCGGTCGCGCCCGCGGGCTGCTGTTGGCGTCTCCCGCCCGGTCCACCCGTTCGACGAGGCCGTGCTTGAGGGCTGCGTTGACCTGACGGTTGACCGTCGACTGCTCCAGCCCCAGGGCGTCGGAGATCTCCTTCATCGTCCGCGGCCCCTCGGAGGAGAGCAGCCACAGGAGCCGGATGTCGGCGGTGTTGAGCGGGGAGGCGGTGAGCGCCACGTGCCGACCGCGCTCAAGACGCGCGGTCGCCACAACCAGGGACCAGACGGGGGAACTCTTGATCCTGGCGATCGCGGGAGTGACGCGAACCACGCTTGCTTCCTTTGCCTCGAGCCGGAGTGCGTATGTAGCCTACATGCACACCCTTATGTAAGTTACATACATATAACGCGAGATCAGGAACACATGGCTCACTCCCCCGCCTCACCCGCGGCCCCCGCGCTGAACATCTCCGACAAGCGCGCCACCGCAATCATCATCACCCTGTGCTTCGGCTCCCTGGCCGGCGCGCTCATGCAGTCGCTGGTCATCCCGATCCAGTCCGAGCTCCCCCAGCTCCTCGACACCTCGGCGTCCAACGCGTCGTGGGCGATCACCGCGACGCTACTCGCCGCCGCCGTCTCGATGCCCGTCACCGGGCGCCTGGCCGACATGTACGGCAAGAAGCGCGTCATGGTCGGCTCGTCGGCGATCCTCGTGGTCGCGTCGCTGCTGTGCGCCCTGGGCACCGGTCTCGTGCCGTTCCTCATCGGTCGCGCCCTGCAGGGCGTCGCGATGGGTTACATCCCGGTGGCGATCTCCGCCGTCCGCTCGCTCGCACCGAAGGAGAAGCAGGGCACCGCGGTCGCCACCGTCTCCGCCACGCTCGGCGTGGGCGGTGCGCTCGGCCTGCCGCTGTCGGCCTGGATCGCCGAGAACTTCGACTGGCACGCCCTCTTCTACGTCTCCTCCGCGCTGGCCATCGTCGTGCTGGTGCTGACCGCCCTCGTGGTCCCCACCGTGGCAGACACCCAGCCGGCCCGCATCGACGTCGTGGGCGTCGTCCTGATGGCCATCGGCCTGGTCTCCTTCCTGGTCGGCATCTCCAAGGGCTCCACCTGGGGCTGGGACTCCTCCACCACCTGGGGCTCGATCCTCGGCGGCCTGGTGGTCCTGGTGCTCTTCGGCCTCTTCGAGCTGCGCCACCACGACCCGCTGGTCGACCTGCGCACGATGAGCCGTCGCCCGATCCTCTTCACCAACCTCGCGGCGATCCTGATCGGCTTCGGCATGATGGCCTCGTCCATCGTCGTCCCGCAGCTGATGCAGATGGACGAGCGCACCGGCTACGGCCTGGGCGAGTCGATCCTGCACGCCGGCCTGTGGATGTTCCCCGGCGGCATGATGATGCTCTTCTTCGCCCCGCTCTCGGCCAAGATGATGACCGCGATCGGCGCCCGTCTCACCCTGGCCATCGGCGCCCTGGTGATCGCCGTCGGCTACGCCTTCGGCGCGTTCATGATGGACGAGCCGTGGAAGCTGATGGTCTCAGTCATCATCTCCTCGGCCGGCGTGGGCATCGGATACGCCGCGTTCCCGACCCTGATCCTCGACAACGTGCCGGTCTCCGAGGCCGGCTCGAGCGTCGGCGTGAACTCGCTGATGCGCTCGATGGGCACCACCATCGCCGGCGCGGTGATGGCCGCCGTCCTCACCTCGATGACCATGGACCTGGGCGGCTTCACCATCCCGTCCGAGAGCGCCTTCCAGACCTGCTTCTTCGTCGGCGCGGGCGCTGCCCTGGCCGGCGCGCTGGTCGCCCTGCTCATCCCGGCCCGCGGCAAGCAGGCCGAGTCCTCCGCCGCGGCCACTGTCGTCGCCCCGGAGAAGGAGACCATCAACGCGTGAGCGCTCGGGGCGCCCGCCCCGACCCCTCCACGACGACGCGCCGTCGGTGTCCCGGCACCGGCGGCGCGTCGCGCATTTCAGTGACGGCCGGACCGGCCCCGTCGACCGGATGCCGCCAGCACCAGGGCGTCAGGCAGCCACCGCGTGGTCCAGACCACAAGTACCCCCACATGACTGTGCACGGACTGCCTGGAATGTAATGGAAACAGTCTATTGAGTCGCACATCAGGCAAACCGTATCCTGGCATGAAAGGTAAATCCTGAAG
>JAZQNT010000625.1:0-3324 GCA_045627505.1 Nocardioides sp. | reverse complement strand
CAGCGTGGGTTCCTTGTTCAGGGCAAGTGCCGCGCACCCGGCCAGAAGGCCGAGCACGAGGACGAATCTGATCCAGGCACTACGTGACATGCGTGACATCTTTCCTCAGCACTGGACGGGACCCCACGTCGGGGCACCGAGCGGACAACGTGCGAGGGCGCCCCTAGGTTCCCACCTGCCCGGAGGACAGCGGCCGTTCCGGTGGCCGGCCCACTGTGGCCCGCCCACTGGGGCCCGCCCCACAGCGGCTGTCGGGCGGGGCCGTCGGACACTGTGGTTGGGCACTGTGGTTGGACACTGTGGTTGAGCACTGTGGTCAGGCACTGGCAGTCGGGACCTGGGCGGTCGATCTCACGCCGTCAGGCCCCAGAGTAGCCCGCGCCGCCAGACGCGACCTGCGTTCGAGCAGGACCGTCTCCCGGAACGTCTCCCGGTACGTCGCGGCCCCTCAGACGCCGAACGGGACGAGCTCGGCCGCCAGGTCCTCGTTCGCCCGCCCGGCGACGTGCGTCCCTTCGCCGGTGTGTTCCAGCGACGCGATCTCGGCCTCCTGGTGCAGACGGTTGACCAGGTCACCGCGCTCGTAGGGAAGCAGCACGTCGAACGCCACGTCGGGTCGGGGCAGCTCGGCCTCGATGTAGGCGATCGCCTCCGGGATCCCCTCCCCGGTCTTCGCGGAGACCACGATGCTGTGCGGTTCGCGCTGGCGCAGCCGGGCCAGCACCAGCGGGTCGGCGGCGTCGGACTTGTTCACCACGATGATCTCGGGGATCTGCTCGGCCCCCATCTCGGCGAAGACCCCGCGCACCGCGGCGATCTGCCCCTCGGGGTCCGGGTGCGAGCCGTCCACGACGTGCAGGATGAGGTCGGCCTCCTTGACCTCCTCCAGGGTCGAGCGGAACGCCTCGACCAGCTGGTGCGGCAGGTGCCGGACGAAACCGACGGTGTCGCTCATGGTGTAGACGCGTCCGTCCGCCGTCGTGGTCTTGCGGACGGTCGGGTCGAGGGTGGCGAAGAGGGAGTCCTCCACCAGCACCCCGGCGTCGGTGAGGCGGTTCAGCAGCGACGACTTGCCGGCGTTGGTGTAGCCGGCGATCGCCACGCTGGGCACCTTGTTGCCGCGCCGCTGGGCGCGCTTGGTCTCGCGCACCCGGGACATGTCCTTGAGCTCGCGGCGCAGCTTGGCGATCCGGTCGTTGATCCGACGACGGTCGGTCTCGATCTTGGTCTCACCGGGACCACGACCACCGATACCGGCACCGCCGGCCACCCGACCACCGGCCTGGCGCGAGAGGTTGCCACCCCAGCCGCGCAGGCGCTGCTTCATGTAGTTGAGCTGGGCCAGCTCGACCTGTGCCTGGCCCTCGCGCGACTTCGCGTGCTGGGCGAAGATGTCGAGGATCAGCGCGGTCCGGTCGACCACCTTGACCTTGAGCCGGTCCTCGAGGTTCCTGAGCTGCGACGGGGCTAGCTCGCCGTCGCAGATCACCGTGTCGGCGCCGGTGGCCTGGACGATCTCCTTGAGGCCCTCCACCTTGCCGCGTCCGATGTAGGTGGCCGGGTCCGGCGTCTGGCGGCGCTGGTAGAGGGCTTCCAGCACCTCCGAGCCGGCGGTCTCGGCGAGCAGGGCGAGCTCGGCCATGTGGTTCTCGGCGTCCGCGATGGACCCCTCGGTCCACACACCGACCAGGACGACTTTCTCCAGGCGCAGCTGGCGGTACTCGACCTCGGTGATGTCCTCGAGCTCGGTGCGCAGCCCGGCGGCGCGCTTGAGTGCGTGGCGCTCGATCAGGTCCATCGCGCCGACGCTCAGGTCGTCGGACTCGCTCTCCCACTCTGGATCGGGCTCGTCGGCGTAGCCGGAGACGAACCCGTCGCCGCCTTCGGTGTCTTCGTCGGTGAGGTCGTGCGGATCGTCGAGGAACTCCTCGGGCCGGTCGGCATCCTCCCAGGCGCGGGTGGCGTCGAGGGCGTCGGAGAGGGAGAAAGCGCGCTTGTCGTTCATATGACTCTCAGGCTACGCGTGTCCGGGGAACTCGAGCGAGCCAATTACGGTCAGCCCGTCCGCCGGGTCCCGGCCCGGGCCGCGCTGCCCACGACGCGGCACGCTGAGAGTGCAGGCTCAGAGCGCGGTCTCGCCGGCCGCGACGATGACCGCCGGCCCGGTCATCAGGATCCGGTTCTCCTGCGTCCAGGTGATGTCCAGCCGACCGCCGGGGAGGTCGACCCGGTAGGTGGTGCCGCGGGGGACGTCGTCGGCCAGCATCGCCGTCACCGCGACCGCGCAGGCGCCGGTGCCGCAGGAACGGGTCTCGCCGGAGCCGCGCTCGTGCACGCGCATCGCGACGTGCCGCTTGCCCTCACGCACCACGAACTCGACGTTGACGCCGTGCGGGTACACGCGCTCGTCGTGCACCGGCGGAGTGAGCAGGTCACCGGCCTCGGCCAGGTCGTCGACGAAGAGCACGGCATGCGGGTTGCCCATGTCGACGTGCAGCGCGATCCAGGTCTCCCCGTCCACCGAGACCTCGGACTGGCCGAAGATCTTCGGCTCACCCATGTCGACGGTCAGCAGCCCGTCCCCGGCCTGGGTGACCACCTTCACGCCGGCCCGGGTGTCGACGTGCACCGGACGGTCGGCAGGAACCAGGCCCTCGTCCAGCAGGTGCCGGGCGAAGACGCGGACACCGTTGCCGCACATCTCCGAGATCGAGCCGTCGGAGTTGCGGTAGTCCATGAACCACTCCACCTCCGGGTCCTGCGACGTCGAGCGCACCACGCGTAGGACGCCGTCGGCACCGATGCCGGCCCGACGGTCGCACAGGGCGCGCACACGCTCGAGGGTCAGGTCGCCGTGGACGGTGCCGTCGTGGTCGGGCAGCAGCACGAAGTCGTTCTCCGTGCCGTGGCCCTTGAGGAAGCGGTAGGTCACGCCCCGATCCTCTCACCCGGGCCTGACCACCGCGCAGCCCCGGGCGACGCTCAGCGCACCACCGCGTAGCGGGTGCACGCGAAGTCCTCGTTGCGCACCACGTCGAGCAGGCGCAGCTCGACGTGCGCCGGGCACAGCGGTATACCCGAGCCGAGCGTGACCGGCGCGAACTGCACCCAGAACTCGTCCACCAGGCCCACCTCGGCGAACGCCGCCACCATCGCCCCGCCGCCGACCAGCCAGACGTGCTTGCCCCCTGCCGCCTCCAGGAGCTCGGCGTGCAGCCCCCGCAGCCCCCCCGGGTCGTCCGCCGCGGCGAAGGTGACGCCGGGGGCGGGGTCGAACGGACGGTGGGTCAACACCCACGCCGGAATGCCCTCGGCGAAGACCGT
>JAZQNT010000624.1:0-1524 GCA_045627505.1 Nocardioides sp. | reverse complement strand
CCCGCCCGGCGAGATCCTCGTCGAACCCACCCGCCCGGCCCCCGGTGCCACCTACGTCGGCAACGGCCGGCCCCGTGGACCTCGACCAGTGGACCTCGACCAGTGGACCTCGACCACGCGGCGACGAACCGTCACCGATGTCCTGAGACATCAACTGTCACCGATGTCCTGATCTTGGAATGTCACCGATGTCCTGAGACATCACAAGTGGGTACACGGAGCATCGGCAGCGGCGGGAAGGCCTGCTGTGGCGGGGAACGGCTTCCCCAAACACGGCTTTCACGGCACAGGGCCCCGACACCAGAAGGTGTCGGGGCCCTGTGTGACTCCGTGCGTCAGTCCTCGGGGTCGTCCTCACGCGCCAGCCAAGTGGCCAGACGCTCGACGGCGACCTCGAACTCGGGGTGGATGTCGGTGAACTCCTGGAGACGGTCGGCGAGCCACGCGATCGTGACCTCCTCGTCTCCCCGACGCTTCTCGAGTTCCTCGATGCCGCGGTCGGTGTAGTACATCCTTCGTCCTCTCCGGGTGAGTGACGTTCAGCCCGCGTGCGGGCCGAAGGCCTTCTCGATCAGGTTCTTCTGCTCCTCGACGTGGCGCTTGAGCGTGCCGACGGACGGGGAGGAGGAGGCCGCGCGGGTCACCGGCTCCACCTTCACGCCATCGAGCTCGGGCCAGACGTTGAGCGCGAAGTGCGGCCACGGACCCATGTTCTGCGGCTCGTCCTGCACCCAGCGAACCGTCTTCAGGTTCGGGTACTTCGCGATCTCGGCCTTGATCGCCTCGATCGGCTCCGGGTAGAGCTGCTCGACGCGACCGATGGCGACGGAGTCACCGTTGTCGCGCTTGGTGCGCTCGACCATGAGGTCCCAGGTGACGCGACCCGAGCAGAGCAGCAGGGTCTCGACCTTGCTGGCGTCCGCGTCGTCGTCGGCGATGAAGGGACGGAACGAACCCGTGGTGAAGTCGGCCGGCTGCGAGGCAGCCTCCTTGCGCTTCAGCATCGACTTCGGGGTGAAGATCACCAGCGGACGGTGCTCCTCGCCGAGGGCGTGCTGACGCAGCAGGTGGAAGTGCGACGCCGGGGTCGAGGGCTGGGCCACGACCATGGCCTCGTCGCCGGCGAGCTGCAGGAAGCGCTCGATGCGGGCCGAGGAGTGGTCCGGTCCCTGACCCTCGTAGCCGTGGGGCAGGAGGAGGACGACGCCGGACTGCTGACGCCACTTGGTCTGCGACGAGGAGATGAACTCATCGATGACGGTCTGGGCGCCGTTGACGAAGTCACCGAACTGGGCCTCCCACAGGACGAGGGCGTCCGGGCGGGCGACCGAGTAGCCGTACTCGAAGCCGAGGGCGGCGTACTCGCTGAGCAGCGAGTCGTAGATGAAGAACCGGCCCTGGTTCTCGGTGAGGTTGACCAGCGGCAGCCACTCCTGACCGTTCGCCCGGTCGTGGAACACGGCGTGACGCTGCACGAACGTGCCACGACGGGAGTCCTAAGACGGATCGTAGCCATGTCGTTCT
>JAZQNT010000623.1:0-1687 GCA_045627505.1 Nocardioides sp. | reverse complement strand
CGTGGGCTACCTGCGCCGCAAGACCGAGGCGGAGGGCGAGCCGCGCCTGATCCACACGGTGCGTGGCGTCGGCTACGTGTTGAAGGAGGGATGAGTCCGAGGTGGGCCGGCCGTTGAACCAACGCATCGCGAACTGGTGGGAGCGCAAGGGCTGGCACTACCGCCGGTCCCTGGCCAGCCGGGTCTCGGTGCTGACCGCGTTCGCGCTGGGCGTCTCGATCGCCTTCATCTCGACCACCGCCTTCGTAGCGGTACGCATGCACATCCAGTCGACCCTGGACGAGTCGCTGCTCAGCCGGGCCAGCCAGGCGGCGGGGGCCTCCAGCCTGCTGGACGACCTCAGCCGCTCGTCGGTCCCGAGCTGGGTCTTCGGCGCCGCAGACATCCGGGTGGCGTTCATCCGTACCGACGGCGCAGTGACGACCGCCGACCCGGGACCGCGCCTGCAGCTGGGGCAGCCGGAGCTCGAGGTGGCGAACGGCGCCGACGACCACTCGATCCGCACCGTGATCGCCGAGGACGGCACCCGCTACCGGGTGGCCGCGGTGCCGGCCAGCGAGGGCACTGCGCTGGTGGTGCTGCAGTCGCTGGAGGACACCCAGAAGACGTTGCGGGCGCTGGGCACGGTGCTCGCGCTGTTCGGCGGCGCCGGGGTGGTGGCGGCGGCGCTGGCCGGCTGGGCGGTGGCACGCAACGGCCTGCGTCCGGTCCGACGCCTCACCGCGGCGGTCGAGCAGGTGGCCCGCACCCAGGACCTCACCCCGATGCCGGTCGAGGGCGACGACGAGATCGCCCGACTCACGCTGGCGTTCAACCAGATGCTGCTGGCGCTCGACGAGTCCCAGGACCGGCAGCGCCGTCTGATCGCGGACGCCGGGCACGAGCTGCGCACGCCGTTGACCAGCCTGCGTACCAACATCGACCTGCTCGCCCAGGCCGGTGACCATCTGCCGACCGAGGCGCGCGAGGAGCTCCTCGCGGACGTCCGGGCGCAGCTGGCCGAGTTCACCACCCTGATCGGTGACCTGGTGGAGCTGGCCCGCGACGAGCCCCTCCCGCACGTGGTCAGCGAGTTCGACATGCGTGACGTGGTCGACCGCGCCCTGGCCCGGGTGCGCCGCCGCGCCCAGGAGGTCGACTTCGACGTCGACGTCCAGCCGTGGATCGTGCGTGGCGAGGAGGCGGCGCTGGAGCGGGCGGTCACGAACCTGCTCGACAACGCGGTGAAGTGGTCGCCCGAGTCCGGTGGCACCGTGAAGGTGCGGCTGGTGGACGGCGTGCTGACCGTGGACGACGAGGGCCCCGGGATCGCCGAGGAGGACCTGCCCCGGGTCTTCGACCGCTTCTACCGCTCCGACGACTCCCGCTCCATGCCCGGCTCCGGCCTCGGGCTGGCGATCGTGCAGCAGGCCGCCCAGCGGCACGCCGGTGCGGTGCGCGCCGACCGGGCGCCCGGCGGCGGGGCCCGGCTGGTCATGTGGGTGCCGGGCGTGGCGGGCGCCATGGCCTCCCAGGACTGAGCCGACCCGAGAACCGGGCCTGTCCTGCGAGAACGACAGCAGCGCGGGGCCTTCTCCCTTGGCCCCGCACCGCTCACCCCGCGACGTGTCCGGCCCCAGCACGAGACCCGCCCCCCAGCGGTGCATGCTCCGGACGACCACCCGTGGGTGGTGTCGCTCTGTGTGGT
>JAZQNT010000622.1:0-14462 GCA_045627505.1 Nocardioides sp. | reverse complement strand
CTCCCTGGCTCACAGAACGACATGGCTACGATCCGACTTACCGCGTCCGGGTGCGCGGCGAAGGCGGGCAGCAGGTGGGTGGCGGCGACGGCCCGGGACACCTCGCCGTGACCTGCCTCCATCCCGAAGTTGCCGGCCAGCCCACAGCAGCCCTGCACGGTGACCACCTCCGCACCGGTCGCTGCCAGCAGCGCGGCGTCCGCGGCCCAGCCCAGCACCGCCGAGTGGTGGCAGTGGGGCTGCACCACCACGGTGGTGCCGCGCAGGTCCGGCGGGCGGTACCCCCGGCTCGTCAGCAGCTCGGCCAGCGTGGTCGTGGCCCGGGCCACCTGACGGGCGGCCTCCGGGTCGGAGGCCAGTCGGGGGACGTCCTCACGCAACGCGGCCAGGCATGACGGCTCCAGGCCGAGGAGCGGGGTCCCGTCGGCCAGGTACGGCAGCAGTGTGGCCACCGTGGCGTCCACACGACGCGCCGCGGCGTCGAGCTGACCGGTGGAGACCAGGGTGAGCCCGCAGCAGGCGGAGACGTCCAGCAGCCGCGCGCTCAGGCCCACCTCGGCCAGCAACGCGATCGCGTCCTCGGCGGCCTGCGGGGCGAAGTGGTCGGTGAAGGTGTCGGCCCAGATCCAGACGTCCGGCGCCGGGCCGTCCCCGCCCCGGCGGGCGCGCGAACGGGCCCTGACGGGCGCGGGCACCGGGATCGACCGGTCGGGCTCGAGTCCGGCGAGCCGACGGGCCAGCCGTCCCAGCACCCCCGGTCCGGCGGCCAACGGGACCAGCCGACGCACCGGGGTGGCGAGCAGGTCGGGCAGGCGTCCGGTGGTGTGGTGGGCGCGCGGACGTCGCAGCACGCCGAGTCGTCCCGAGTACTTCTGGTGCAGCACCTCGGACTTCAGCGCCGCCATGTCCACCCCGGTGGGGCACTCGCTCGCGCAGGCCTTGCACGACAGGCACAGGTCGAGGGCGTCGGCCACGGCCGCGGAGGCCAGGGCGTCCGGCACGCTGTCGCCCAGCGTGCTCCGGTCGTCCAGCGCCTCCTGCAGCACCCGGGCCCGCCCGCGGGTGGAGTCCTTCTCGGCCCGGGTGGCCTGGAAGGAAGGACACATGACGCCGGGGGCGTGCGCGGCGACGCACTTGCCCACGCCGGTGCACCGGTGCGCCTCGGCAGCCAGGTCGTCCACCAGTCGCAGTGCTGCGGGGTTGCGGCGCGGCCGGACCGGACGCAGGTCGGCATCCAGCGGCGCCGGGTCCACCAGCACGCCGGGGTTGAGCAGGCCGTCCGGATCCGCGACGTGCTTGGCGGCGGCGAACAGCGCGAGCGAGCGCGGGTCGTACATCTGCGCCAGCAGCTCGGAGCGGGCCCGCCCGTCACCGTGCTCACCGGAGAGGGATCCGCCGTGCGCCACCACCGCGGTGGCGCAGGCGGTGAGGAACTCACGGAAGGAGGTCGCGCCGGAGCTGAAGTCGAAGTCGATGCGCACGTGCAGGCAGCCGTCACCGAAGTGCCCGTAGGGGACGCCGTGCAGGCCGTGCGCGACGAGCAGGTCCTCGAACTCGCGCAGCCAGACGCCGAGTCGCTCCGGCGGCACCGCCGCGTCCTCCCACCCGGCGTGGGCCGGACGCTCCAACGTGCGTGCGGCGAGGCCTGCGCCGTCCTCCCGGATCCGCCACAGCGCCTCCTGCACGCGGAGGTCAACAACGGTGTCGCTCGCCAGGGCGCCCGCGACCGCCACCACCCGCCGGGCGTTGGTCACCACCTCGGAGACGTCGTCCCCGGAGACCTCGACGAAGAGCCACCCGGCTCCACGGGGCAGCGGCGGGGCGGTCGGGACGAGGCGCACGATCCGGGCGTCCAGGCCCTCGCACGCGGTGATCCCCGGCGCGGTGAGCACCGCGGGGACCGCGCCCGCCGCCTCGGCCATGGACGGGTAGCCGAGCACCACCAGGTGCCGCGTGCCCGGATCACGGACCAGCCGCACCTGGGCCCGCTCGACCACCGCCAGGGTGCCCTCTGAGCCGACGACGAAGCGTTCGGGACGGAACCGCTCGAGCAGCAGGTGCTCCAACGCGTAGCCGCTGCCCTGCCGGGCGAAGCGGCCGAAGGTGGTGCGGACGTGCGCCAGGTCGCCGGCCGCCACGGCACCCAGGGCCGACGCGACGGTCCCGGTCGACGCGGCGCCGGCCAGCCTGGCCCGCTCGCCGCTGCCCCAGACCACGTCCAGCGCCTCGACGTTCTCCGAGGTGCGCCCGTAGACCAGCGCACGGGAGCCGCAGGCGTTGTTGCCCACCATGCCGCCGATCGTGCAGCGGGTGTGGGTGGAGGGGTCGGGGCCGAACCGCCAGCCCGCGGCCAGGGCCTGCCGCTGCAGCGAGGCGTGCACGACGCCCGGCTCCACCCACGCGGTGCCGGACTCGACGTCCAGCTCCAGCACCCGGTGCAGGTGCCGGGAGGTGTCGACCACCATCCCCGGCCCCACCGCGTTGCCCGCCAACGACGTGCCGGCCCCGCGCATGGTCAGGGGCGTGCCGGTGGCCCGGGAGACCTCGACGATCGCGTGCAGCTCGTCGGTGTGGCGCGGGCGCACGACGACCTGCGGCGGCACCCGGTACAGCGAGGCGTCGGCGGAGTAGAGGGTGCGGTCAAGGTCCGAGGTCGAGACGTCCAGCACCCCGGCAGCGTCGAGCGCGGCCAGCACGTGGGCGGTCCGGCTCTCGGCAGCGGCGGGGCGGTGACTCACGACGCTCTACTCGGGCTCATCACGACTGGGCCGCTCACGACTGGGCCTCCGCGTCTGCCACCGCCGGGTCCCGCTCCCACATGCCGGCGGCCACCAGGGCGCGTCGCACCACGTCGGTCACCGGGATCTTGCCCGAGAGCACGTCCTCGACGGCGACGAACGCGGCCGCGTCTGTGGTGCCGTCCGTCTCGACGACCCGTGGCTGGACGTCCGCGGGCACGGTGGCCCGGAAGAGCAGGTGCACGCCGTGGAAGTCCTCCAACCGGCCCGACGGGGCGGTGCCGGTGAAGTGCACGTCGTGCACGTCGAGCAGGTCACCGACCACGGCCTCGAGCCCGGACTCCTCGCGCACCTCCCGGCCCACCGCGTCGGCGGGAGCCTCGCCGTGGTCCACCCCGCCGCCCGGCAGCGTCCAGGCCCCGGCGTGGAACCCGCGGTAGGAGATCCGGGAGAGCAGCACCTCGCCCAGGCCCGACCCGTGCTGCGGCGCAGGACGGCGCACCAGCGCGTAGGCGGCCAGCCGCTGCACTCGGGTGGGACCGAGGTCGGCCAGGGCGTCGGTGACCATCTGCACCACCTGGATCCTTCCCTCCAGCACCGCCGAGAGCGGGTGCCAGGCCGCCTCCACGGTCGAGCCGTCCACCTCCACCACGTGCGGCTCCGGAGAGTCCTTCGCGACCCAGCCCTCGTAGACGATCCGCAGCGCGTGCGAGTTGACGAGGCGACCCTCGCGACGTACTCCCGGCAGGAACGCGGAGTAGACCCGCGGCTGGTCCCCGACCATCGCGTGCAGCCCGGTCTCCTCGTACACCTCGCGGACCACCGCGTCCCGCGGGTCCTCGCCGTGCTCGAGCCCACCCCCGGGGAGGGTCCAGAGACGCCCGGGGTAGATCCGTTCGGCGATCCGGCTCAGGAGGATCTCGTCGTCCCCGCCGTCGAGCACCCGACGAATCACCGCATAGGCAGCCACCCGCTGGTGCTGCGGCAGCGACGAGTTCTCCCGGTTGCTCATGGCACGAACCTAGTCGATCATCCGGACGCCCCTGCCAGGCGGCCGCGGCCCCGAACGTCAGGCCCCGTGGCGCTCGCTGGGGGTGGTTGCCTACTCTGGACGGATGTCCAGCCCCTCCCTGCGAGTCCGTGACCCGTGGCTCGACAACTCGAAGTTCTGGCTCGTCACCCTGGTGGTCATCGGGCACGCGGTGGTGATCGCCGTGCCGAGCGACATGCGGGAGCGCACCTACGCGTTCATCTACCAGTTCCACATGCCGGCGTTCGTGCTGGTGAGCGGCTATCTGTCGCGTTCCTTCCGGTGGAGCTCGCGCCACCTGAAGCAGCTCGTGACCAAGCTGCTGGTGCCGTTCGCCATCTTCGAGCTCGCGATGGCGCTCTTCCGGGTGCACCTGGCGGAGACCGCGGACAGCATGGAGGCGCTCTCACCGCTCTGGCTGGAGCCGCACTGGCCGATGTGGTTCCTGCTGGTGCTGGCCCTGTGGCGCCTGGTCACGCCGCTGCTGCGGCTGCACTGGTCCGCCGTCCTGGTCGCGGTCGGGCTGAGCGTGCTCTCGGGGTTCCACCAGTTCGAGTACCTGGACCTCAACCGCTTCTTCGGCATGCTGCCCTTCTTCGCCCTGGGCCTGCACCTGTCGCCCGCCGCTCTGGGCGCGGTGAAGGCACGCTGGACGCCGCTGCTGGGCCTTCCCGCGGCACTCGGCCTGTGGTGGCTGACCGCCCTGGACCGCACCCCCGTGCCCGACCACGAGTGGTACCTCTTCCGCTCCTCCTACGACGTCATGGGCCACGCGTGGGGCGCCGGCTCGGTGCAGCGCCTGGAGGTGCTCCTGATCGGCCTCCTGGGCACGGTGGCGTTCCTGACGCTGGTGCCGCGACGACGCTCCGTGGTCACCGCCATGGGCGCCGCCTCGATGGTCGTCTACCTCTTCCACGGCTACCTGATCCAGTGGGCCAAGGGTCACGAGTGGCGCGAGCACCTGCCCGAGGGCGAGAACTCCAGCCTGCTGGTGCTGATCGCCTGCTGCGTCCTGTGGTCGGCGTTCCTGTCCTGGCCTGTGGTGTCCCGACCGTTGGGGATGCTCGCCGACCCGGTCGGCACCTACGGCCTGCTGCGGACCCGCTGGGCCTCGCGCCGCGGCGCCGGCCAGGGCCGGGGCAAGGCCGACGGCGAGCAGACCTCGCCCCGGACGACCCCGCGCGACGACGAGCACGAGCCCGCCGGCGTCTGACCCGGTCAGGGGTCAGGAAAAGGGCGGACGCTCGTCCAGCGCGATCGAGCGGCGTCCGGCGAAGCGCCACAGCCGGGCCGCGACGTCGCGGTCCTCGTCGGTGACGAGGTTGCCCATCCAGCGCAGCGCCAGGCGCATCAGCAGGTCCGAGCGCATGCCTGCCGGGCCGAGCGCGGCCACCACCTTCGGGTTGGTCGCGAGGCCGCCCAGGCGACGCGCGATGGAGAACGCCTCGCCGTAGTGGTCCCGCAGCAGCGCCGGCCACACGGTCGTCAGGTCGGTGCCGGCGTCCGCCTCCGCGAGCAGGGCGGCCACCTCGCGCCCGGTCTCCATGCCGTAGTCGATCCCCTCCCCGTTCAGCGGGTTGACGCAGGCCGCGGCGTCCCCGACCAGCGCCCAGTTGCGCCCGGCTACGTTGCTGACCGCGCCCCCCATCGGCAGCAGCGCGGAGGCCTCGGAACGGATCTCGCCGCCCAGCTCGAACTCGTCGCGGCACTGCTCGGCGTAGTGGCGCATCAGCGGCTTCACGGCCAGGTCCGCCGGCCGCCTGGAGGTGGCGAGCGCCCCGGCGCCCAGGTTCACCTGGCCGTCACCCAGCGGGAAGATCCAGCCGTAGCCCGACAGGAGCGTGCCGTCGGGGTCGCGCAGCTCGAGGTGCGAGGAGATGTAGGGGTCGTCCGAGCGCTTGGAGTCGACGTAGGAACGACCCGCGACGCCGTAGACGGTGTCGCGGTGCCACTCGCGTCCCAGCTTCTTGCCGAGCGTGGAGCGGACTCCGTCGGCGACGACGAGCCAGCGCACCTGCACCTCGACGGTCTCCTTGCCCGCGGGGGTCGCCCGCTCGAGGACGACGGCGGAGACCCGGTCGCCGTCCATGACGACGTCCAGCGCCTTCGCGCCGTCGGCGGCCCGGGCGCCGGAGGTCAGGGCCAGGGTGCGCAGGTGGTCGTCGAGCTCGGTGCGGGCCACCGCCGAGCCCCAGGTCGGGATGTCGCTGCCCGGCAGGGAGGGCCAGTCCAGGTGCAGCGTCTGGCCGAAGCCGTGCGCCCGCAGGCCCCGGGTCACGTGGTGGGCGCGCACCCACTCGGTCTCCCCCAGCAGCTCGAGCTCGCGGATCGCCCGCGGCGTCAGGCCGTCGCCGCAGGTCTTGTCACGCGGGAAGGTGGCGGCGTCGGCGAGCAGCACCGTCAGTCCGTGGCGGGCCGCCCAGGCAGCGGCTGAGGACCCGGCAGGTCCGGCTCCGACGACGAGGACATCGGTCTGGGCGGGGATCGATGCAAGCACGTCGGTGATTCTCCCAGACGGACCGAGCAACCGCCCTCCCCCGCACCGCTCCCACCTCCCGGACGTCATGGTTTTCGGTGCCCCGGGCCCCCGATTCCCATGACGTCCGGGAGGAACCGGCGGGAGGTGGGAGCGGGAAGAACGTCCGGGAAATGGGCCGAGGGCCGGCCCCGCGTGATGCGGGGCCGACCCTCGTGAGACTCGTGAGCCCGCGGGCTCCGACCTCGATCAGTTCTGGTAGGAACCGAAGTCGAAGTCGTCCAGCGCGACGGCCTGGCCGCCACCCTGACCGAAGTCGTAGTCGTAGTCGTAGCCGGTGACCTGGTAGGCGGCCGCGCGGGCCTCCTCGGGCGGCTCGACGCGGACGTTGCGGTAGCGCCCCAGGCCGGTACCGGCCGGGATGAGCTTACCGATGATCACGTCCTCCTTCAGACCCAGCAGGGAGTCCGAACGACCGTTGATCGCCGCGTGGGTGAGCACTCGGGTCGTCTCCTGGAAGGAGGCGGCCGAGAGCCACGACTCGGTGGCCAGCGAGGCCTTGGTGATACCCATGAGCTCGGCACGACCCGAAGCCGGGCGGCCTCCCTCGGAGACCACGCGACGGTTCTCGACCTCGAAGATCGAGCGGTCCACCAGGTCGGAGGGCAGCAGGTTGGTCTCACCGGACTCGATGACCGTCACGCGACGGAGCATCTGGCGCACGATGATCTCGATGTGCTTGTCGTGGATGGCCACACCCTGCGAGCGGTACACGCCCTGGACCTCGTCCACCAGGTGCTGCTGGGCACGGCGGATACCGAGGACGCGCAGCACCTCCTTCGGGTCCGGAGTACCCGAGGTCAGCTGCTGGCCGACCTTGATGTGGTCGCCATCGGCCACCGCGAGGCGGGAGCGCTTGGAGACCGGGTACTCGATCTTCTCGGAGCCGTCGTCCGGGGTCACGATGACCTTGCGGGACTTGTCGGTCTCCTCGATCTCCACGCGGCCAGCGGCCTCGGAGATCGGCGAGACACCCTTCGGGGTACGAGCCTCGAAGAGCTCGACGACTCGGGGCAGACCCTGGGTGATGTCGTCCGCGCTCGCCACACCACCGGTGTGGAAGGTACGCATGGTCAGCTGGGTACCGGGCTCACCGATGGACTGGGCCGCGATGATGCCGACGGCCTCACCGATGTCGACCAGCTTGCCGGTGGCCAGCGAACGGCCGTAGCACTTCGCGCAGGTACCGGTGCGGGCCTCACAGGTGAGGACCGAGCGGACCTTGACCTCGGTGATGCCGGCCTCGATGAGCTCGGCGATCTTGACGTCACCCATGTCCTCACCCGGCCCGGCGAGGACCTCGCCGGTCTCCGGGTGGGTCACCTCGACGGCAGAGGCACGGGCGTAGGCCGCGGTCTCGGCGTTCTCGTGGCGGACGACGGTGCCGTCCTCCAGACGCTCACCGATGACCTTGACCAGACCGCGCTCGGTGCCGCAGTCCTCCTCACGGATGATGACGTCCTGCGAGACGTCCACCAGACGACGGGTCAGGTAACCCGAGTCGGCGGTACGCAGCGCGGTGTCGGCCAGACCCTTACGGGCACCGTGGGTGGAGATGAAGTACTCGAGGACGGACAGACCCTCGCGGAAGTTGGCCTTGATCGGGCGCGGGATGATCTCGCCCTTCGGGTTGGCCACCAGACCACGCATACCCGCCACCTGACGGATCTGCATCATGTTTCCGGAGGCGCCCGAGTCGACCATCACGAAGATCGGGTTGGCCTTGTCGAAGTTCTTCGCCATGGCGTCCGCGACCTGGTTGGAGGCCTCGGTCCAGATCTCGATCAGCTCACCGCGACGCTCGTCGTCGGTGACCAGACCACGCTCGAACTGCTTCTGCACCTTCTCGGCCTTGGCCTCGAAGCCGGCGAGGATCTCCTTCTTCGCCTCCGGAGCCGTCACGTCGTCGATCGACACGGTGACACCCGAACGGGTGGCCCAGTGGAAACCGGCGTCCTTGAGGGCGTCCAGCGAAGCCGCGACCTCGACCTTGGTGTAGCGCTCGGCCAGGTCGTTGACGATCGAGCCCAGGCGCTTCTTGCCGACCTCCTCGTTCACGAACGGGTAGTCCGCGGGGAGGGTGTCGTTGAAGAGGGTGCGACCCAGGGTGGTCTCGAGCAGCAGCGGCTGACCCTCGGTCCAGCCCTCGGGGAGGGCCTGGCCGACGGGCGGCACGATGTCGTCGAGGCGGATCTTCACCTTCGACTGCAGGGTGATCTCGCGACGGTCGAACGCCATGATCGCCTCGGCCTGCGAGGAGAAGTGACGACCGACGCCGGGCTGGTTCTCACGCTCGGTGGTGAGGAAGAACAGACCGATGATCATGTCCTGGGTCGGCATGGTGACCGGGCGACCGTCGGACGGCTTGAGGATGTTGTTGGTCGAGAGCATCAGGATGCGAGCCTCGGCCTGGGCCTCCGCCGACAGGGGCAGGTGGACAGCCATCTGGTCACCGTCGAAGTCCGCGTTGAACGCGGTGCAGACGAGCGGGTGCAGCTGGATGGCCTTGCCCTCGATGAGCTGGGGCTCGAAGGCCTGGATGCCCAGTCGGTGCAGGGTGGGTGCACGGTTGAGCAGCACCGGGTGCTCGGTGATGACCTCTTCGAGGACGTCCCACACCTCGGCGCGGACGGCGCGCTCCACCATGCGCTTGGCCGACTTGATGTTCTGCGCGTGCGACAGGTCGACGAGGCGCTTCATCACGAACGGCTTGAAGAGCTCCAGCGCCATCTGCTTGGGCAGACCGCACTGGTGCAGCTTCAGGGTCGGACCCGAGACGATGACCGAACGACCCGAGTAGTCGACGCGCTTTCCGAGCAGGTTCTGACGGAAGCGACCCTGCTTGCCCTTGAGCATGTCGGAGATCGACTTGAGCGCACGGTTGCCGGGGCCCGTGACCGGGCGACCACGACGGCCGTTGTCGAAGAGGCTGTCGACAGCCTCCTGGAGCATGCGCTTCTCGTTGTTGACGATGATCTCCGGCGCACCGAGGTCGAGCAGACGCTTGAGTCGGTTGTTGCGGTTGATCACGCGACGGTAGAGGTCGTTGAGGTCGGAGGTCGCGAAGCGGCCACCGTCCAACTGGACCATCGGGCGCAGGTCCGGCGGGATCACCGGAACCGCGTCGA
Source organism: Nocardioides sp. (assembly GCA_045627505.1). Taxonomy (GTDB): domain Bacteria; phylum Actinomycetota; class Actinomycetes; order Propionibacteriales; family Nocardioidaceae; genus Nocardioides. The sequence goes on along the minus strand of JAZQNT010000622.1, from coordinate 5,030 downwards.
GCACCATGCCGATCGGCTGGTTGCCGGTCTTGCGGAACGCGTCGACGACCTTGAGGCGCTTGAGGGCGCGGACCTTCTTCTGGCCCTTGCCCGTGGCGATGGTCTCGCGGAGCGACTCCACCTCAGCGGCGATGTCGAAGTCCTGGAGACGCTTCTGGATCGCCTGGGCGCCCATGAAGCCCTCGAAGTACTTGCCGAACCAGTTCTTCATCTCGCGGTACAGGATCTCGTCACCGAGAAGGTCCTGGACCTTGAGGCTCTTGAACGTGTTCCAGATCTCCTCGAGGCGGTTCAGCTCACCGTCGGAACGCTTGCGGATCTGCGCCATCTCGCGCTCCGCGCCGTCCTTGACCTTGCGACGAGCGTCGGCCTTGGCACCTTCCGCCTCCAGGGCGGCGAGGTCCTCCTCCAGCTTCTTCGCGCGGTCGTCGATCATCGCGTCGCGACGCTTCTCGAGACGCTCACGCTCCAGGGAGACCTTGTTCTCCAGAGCGGTCATGTCACGGTGGCGCGCGTCCACGTCGACGGAGGTGATCATGTACGCCGCGAAGTAGATGACCTTCTCGAGGTCCTTCGGGGCGAGGTCGAGCAGGTAGCCGAGACGCGACGGGACACCCTTGAAGTACCAGATGTGGGTGACCGGCGCGGCCAGCTCGATGTGGCCCATCCGCTCGCGGCGCACCTTGGAGCGGGTGACCTCAACGCCACAACGCTCACAGATGATGCCCTTGAAGCGGACGCGCTTGTACTTGCCGCAGTAGCACTCCCAGTCCCGGGTGGGGCCGAAGATCTTTTCGCAGAAGAGGCCGTCACGTTCCGGCTTCAGCGTGCGGTAGTTGATCGTCTCCGGCTTCTTCACCTCGCCGTGGGACCACTCGCGGATCGAGTCCGCGGTGGCCAGGCTGATCTGGATCTGGTCGAAGAAATTGACGTCGAGCACTGTGTTGTTTCCCTACCTTCTCAGACTTCTTCGACGGAGCTGGGCTCACGACGGGACAGGTCGATGCCAAGTTCCTCGGCAGCGCGGAAGACGTCGTCCTCCGAGTCGCGCAGAACGATCGAGGAGCCGTCCTGGGACAGGACCTCGACGTTCAGGCAGAGGGACTGCATCTCCTTGATGAGAACCTTGAACGACTCGGGGATACCGGAGTCGGGGATGTTCTCGCCCTTGACGATGGCCTCGTAGACCTTGACGCGACCGGGCACGTCGTCGGACTTGATCGTGAGCAGCTCCTGGAGCGCGTAGGCAGCGCCGTACGCCTCCATCGCCCAGACCTCCATCTCACCGAAGCGCTGGCCACCGAACTGGGCCTTACCGCCGAGCGGCTGCTGGGTGATCATCGAGTACGGGCCGGTCGAACGCGCGTGGATCTTGTCGTCGACCAGGTGGTGAAGCTTGAGGATGTACTTCCAGCCCACGGCCACCGGCTCCGGGAACGGCTCACCGGTACGGCCGTCGAAGAGACGGGCCTTGCCGGTGGAGTCGATCAGGCGCTCGCCGTCACGGTTCGGGAGGGTGGCGTTGAGCAGGCCGACGATCTCGTCCTCGCGGGCACCGTCGAACACCGGGGTGGCGACCTTCGAGCCGGGAGCACCGGTCGCGGCGCCGATGCGGATGAGGCGCTGCTTCCACTCGGAGTCAGCCGGGTCACCGGACAGGTTGAGGTCCCAACCCTGCTTGGCGAGCCAACCCAGGTGGAGCTCCAGGATCTGGCCGATGTTCATACGACGCGGAACACCCAGCGGGTTCAGCATCACGTCGACCGGGGTGCCGTCCTCCATGAAGGGCATGTCCTCGATCGGCAGGATCTTGGCGATGACACCCTTGTTGCCGTGACGGCCGGCGAGCTTGTCACCCACGGAGATCTTGCGCTTCTGGGCCACGTAGACGCGGACCAGCTGGTTGACGCCCGGGGGAAGCTCGTCGCCCTCCTCGCGGTCGAAGACGCGGACGCCGATGACGGTTCCGGTCTCACCGTGCGGGACCTTCATCGAGGTGTCGCGGACCTCGCGCGCCTTCTCACCGAAGATCGCGCGGAGCAGGCGCTCCTCGGGGGTCAGCTCGGTCTCACCCTTCGGGGTGACCTTGCCGACGAGGATGTCGCCGGTCGAGACCTCGGCACCGATGCGGATGATGCCGCGCTCGTCGAGGTCGGCCAGGCCCTCCTCGGAGACGTGCGGGATGTCCCGGGTGATCCCCTCGGGGCCGAGCTTGGTGTCGCGGCCGTCGACCTCGTGCTCCTCGATGTGGATCGAGGTGAGCAGGTCCTGCTGCACGATCCGCTCGGAGAGGATGATCGCGTCCTCGTAGTTGTGACCCTGCCACGGCATGAAGGCCACGAGGAGGTTGCGACCCAGCGCCATCTCGGCATTGTCGGTGCAGGGACCGTCGGCGATCGGCGAACCGACCTCGACCCGGTCACCCTCGCGCACCAGCGGACGCTGGTTGATGCAGGTGCCCTGGTTGGAGCGCTTGAACTTCTGCAGGCGGTACGAGGAGTACGTGCCGTCGTCGTTCATGGTCTCGACGAGGTCGGCGGAGACCGACTTCACGACACCGGCGCTGTCGGAGACGACCACGTCACCGGCGTCGACCGCGGCGCGGTACTCCATGCCGGTTCCGACGATCGGGCTGTCGCTCGTGATGAGCGGGACGGCCTGACGCTGCATGTTGGCACCCATGAGTGCGCGGTTGGCGTCGTCGTGCTCGAGGAACGGGATGAGGGCCGTTGCCACCGACACCATCTGGCGCGGGGAGACGTCCATGTAGTCGACGTCCTCGGGCAGGATCTCGGCGACCTCGCCGCCCTTGGTGCGAACCAGGACGCGGGGCTCGGTGAACTTGCCGTTCTCGTCCATGGCCGCGTTGGCCTGGGCGATGACGTAACGGTCCTCGTCGTCGGCGGTCAGGAAGTCGACCTTGTCGGTCACGACACCGTCGATGACCTTGCGGTACGGCGTCTCGACGAAGCCGAACGGGTTGATCCGACCGAAGGAGGCCAACGAGCCGATCAGACCGATGTTCGGGCCTTCAGGGGTCTCGATCGGGCACATGCGGCCGTAGTGCGACGGGTGGACGTCTCGGACCTCCATGCCGGCGCGGTCACGGGAGAGACCACCGGGACCGAGGGCGGAGAGGCGACGCTTGTGCGTCAGGCCCGCGATCGGATTGGTCTGGTCCATGAACTGCGAGAGCTGGGAGGTTCCGAAGAACTCCTTCAGCGCCGCGACGACCGGGCGGATGTTGATCAGCGACTGCGGCGTGATCGCCTCGACGTCCTGGGTGGTCATGCGCTCACGCACGACTCGCTCCATGCGGGCCAGACCGGTGCGGAGCTGATTCTGGATCAGCTCTCCGACGGTACGCATGCGGCGGTTGCCGAAGTGGTCGATGTCGTCGGCGAAGACCTTGACCGGCTTCTCGTCCTGGCCCATGACGACCTCACCGGAGGCGTTGACCAGGTCAACGGGCTCGGGGGTGATGCCGGCGTCGTGCAGCTGGACGATGTAGCGGATGGCCGCGACGATGTCGGCGATGGTCAGCGTCTGGTGGTCGAACGCCTCCTCCACGCCGAGCTTCTTGTTGAGCTTGTAACGACCGACCTTGGCCAGGTCGTAGCGCTTCGGGTTGAAGTAGTAGTTCTTCAGCAGCGTCAGCGCAGCCTCACGCGTCGGCGGCTCGCCCGGACGCAGCTTGCGGTAGATGTCGAGGAGGGCGTCCTCGGGGCCCGAGGTGTTGTCCTTCTCCTCGGTGAGCTGGATCGACTCGTACTGACGGAGATCGGCCATGACCGACTCGTAGTCGTACGCCTCACCCTCGTAGTCCTCCTCCTGGGCGACGGCCTGGAGGGCCTTCAGGAGGACGGTGACGTTCTGCTTGCGCTTGCGGTCGAGACGGACACCGACCAGGTCGCGCTTGTCGATCTCGAACTCGAGCCAGGCACCGCGCGAGGGGATGACCTTGGCGGTGTAGATGTCCTTGTCAGAGGTCTTGTCGGCGGAGCGCTCGAAGTAGGCGCCCGGCGAACGGACCAGCTGGGAGACGACGACACGCTCGGTGCCGTTGATGATGAAGGTGCCCTTGCGGGTCATCATCGGGAACTCGCCCATGAACACGGTCTGGGCCTTGATCTCGCCCGTGGTGTTGTTCATGAACTCGGCCGAGACGTAGAGCGGGCGGGAGTAGGTGAAGTCCTTCTCCTTGCACTCCTCCTCGGTGTACTTCGGGTCGACGAAGACCGGGTTCTCGAAGGACAACGACATGGTGTCGTTGAAGTCCTCGATGGGGGAGATCTCCTCGAAGATCTCCTCAAGACCAGACTTCTCCGAGACGTCGTCACCGGCAGCCTTGCGGGTGATGACGTGCTCCTGCCACACCTCGTCGCCGATCAGCCAGTGGAAGCTGTCGGTCTGGAGGGCCAGGAGCGGAGGAACCTCGAGAGGCTCGTTGATCTTTGCGAAAGAGATGCGACGGGGATTACCAGCGGAGCTGCGCGTGGCCAAGATGTGCGTCCTTCGAATCAGCGCTGAAGGTGAGAAGGCGCCGCCGACCACTGAACACCCCTCCGGGCAGGGTGTGAGCATATGAAGGCAGGCGCAAAGATTAACAGTAGCGCATGCATCCAGAGGTCGCAAATGTCCGCGACTGTCCACCCAGCCCCGACTGGGGCCCGGAACCGGCCGAAGGCCGTCCTGGTGGAGTCACTGCGGAGACTATGACCCGTCGAGCCCCCCGGGGTCAAGCGGGCCCGCCTCCACCGCGTCGGTCGGCGTCACGCCACCCCCTCACCGAGGGGCGCCCGCACCTCGCGGAACCCGGTCCTCGGCCACTCCCCCGCCCCCAGCGGTCGGTCCAGCATCAGCCCTGCATCGGACCTGCGGCACAGGGTTGCGGTGCACCCGTCCGAAATGCGCCGGAGGCGGCCACCCCAGTGGGGTGACCGCCTCCGGTCAGCTGCTCAGGAGAGCAAGGATTCAGCGAGAGGTCACTTGAGGGTGACGGTGGCGCCGGCGCCCTCGAGGGCGTCCTT
>JAZQNT010000621.1:0-7502 GCA_045627505.1 Nocardioides sp. | reverse complement strand
GGGTAAGGTAATATACAGAGCCTAAAAGTGTCGTTAGGACATTATTAAAGGACAAAATATATAGAAGCAAAATAACTGTGAAAGGAAATAGAAATATGAAGAAGAAAACTGCAGGATTCGTTCTTAACAATGAAGAAATCGAAGCAGATATCTTTAGTCTCTGGATTGAGACAGAATTAGCTGCGGATGCAAAGCCACCATCAGCGCGATCGCGGCGAAGATGCTCACCATCATCGCGATCACGTCGACGCCCTGGGTGATCCGTGCCTGCTGGTCGGCCACGTACGCCTCGGTGGTCCAGGTGTACAGCCCGGCGTCGCGGGCGGCCTCCAACCTCTGGTCGTCGACCCACTCGACGCCCCCCGAGACCAGGACCACGTCCGGGCTCAGCTGCGCCGACGCGGCGTCGGCCGGGCGCAGGTGCAGGTCGTACCCGCCCGCCGTGGGATCGTCGACGACACCCACGACCGACCCCTGCAGGCCGGTCATCGAGACCTCGTCGCCGAGTGCGACGTCGTGCCGGACCGCGAAGCGCTCCCCCACCATCACCTCGCCGTCGCGCGTGGCCCACCGGCCCTCGAGCACCTCCTGCCACTGCATGCCGCGGACCTCGGAGGCGGTGCCGGCGTAGGCATCGGGAATGCTCGTGTCGCCCACGCGGGCGCGCACCCAACCGGTGCGGACGACCGTGGTCTCGGCGCCCGCGGAGGCAGCGGCCCGCTCGATCGCGGGCACATCCTCGTCGGCCACCTGGGAGAGGACGTGCTGGGAGCCGGCGAAGGGGACGGCCACGTCCGCGGTCATCCCGGAGCGCAGCGAGCCGGCCAGGCCGTTGGTGGCGACGATGAACGCGACGCCGATCACCACGGCCAGGGCCGAGGCCACGTAGCGCCGCCGGTTGTGCCTGAGCGAGGCGAGCAGAACGGTGCGCATCACGCCTCCTTGCGGCGCTGGTTGTCCGAGCCCAGGTTGTCCGAGCCCAGGTTGTCCGAGCGCTGGTTGTCCGAGCGCAGGTTGTCCGAGCGCAGTGCGGCGATGAGCTGCTCCTGCGTGGGCTCGACCAGGTGCGCGGCCACCGACCCGTCGCGGATGATGACCACGTCGTCGGCGTAGCTGGCGGCCTCAAGCTCGTGGGTCACCATGATCACCGTCATGCCCTGCTCCCGCACCGAGCGGCGCAGGTGGCCCAGCACCTCGGCGCTGGCCTCGGAGTCGAGGTTGCCGGTGGGCTCGTCGGCGAAGACCACGTCCGGGTTCGCCACCAGCGCCCGGGCAATGGCGACGCGCTGCTGCTGACCGCCGGACAGCTCGCTGGGCAGGTGGCCGAGCCGGTCGGTGAGGCCGAGCAACGAGGTCACCTGCTCGAAGCGTTCGCGGTCCAGCTTCGCCCCCGACAGCTCCAGGGGCAGGACGATGTTCTGCCTGGCGGTCAGCATCGGCAGCAGGTTGAAGGCCTGGAAGACGAAGCCGATGTGCTCGCGGCGGAACAGCGTCAGCGCCGTGTCGTCCATGCCCTGCAGCGGCCGCCCGGCCACCTCGACCTCGCCGGAGGTGGCCGCGTCGAGACCGGCCAGGCAGTGCATCAGGGTGGACTTGCCCGAGCCGGAGGGGCCCATCACGGCGGTGAACCGGCCGCTGGGGACGGTCAGGTCGACGCCGCGCAGGGCGTGCACGGCGTTGTCGCCGCGGCCGTAGGTCTTGGTCAGGCCGGTGGCGCGGGCTGCGACGCGGGGGCCGGGCCGCGCAGTGGCCGCCCCGGTGGAGGTTGTGGTCGGAGTCGTGGTCATGGCATCCAGACTCGTGGAATCCGCCGCCCGGCACATCGCGCCAGGGTCTGAACCCGGGTCCTACCTGAGGATGACTTCGGAGACGACGCCCTCCTCCTCGGGTCGTGCCCCGCCCGCGCCCGACCGGACCGCGCCCGACCGGAGCGCGCCCGTCGTCGTCAGGGGGTGACGAGCCCGGTCTCGTAGGCCAGCACCACCAGCTGCACCCGGTCACGCGAGCCGGTCTTGGCCAGCAGGCGTCCGACGTGCGTCTTGACGGTGGTCTCGGCGACGAAGAGCTCCGCGGCGATCTCGGAGTTGGAGCAGCCGGCGGCCACCAGACGGAGCACGTCCAGCTCACGCTCGGTGAGGTCGCGCAGGCGCTCCCCCGACGCCGACCGGTCACCGCCGTGGCCCCCCGGGTCGGGCAACGCCGCGAAGTGGTCGAGCAGGCGTCGGGTGGTGCTGGGCGCGACCACCGAGTCGCCGCGGTGCACCGCGCGGATCGCGCCGAGCAGGTCGGGCGGGGTGGCGTCCTTGAGCAGGAACGCCGAGGCGCCGGCCCGGATCGCGGCGAAGGCGTACTCGTCCAGGTCGAAGGTGGTCAGCACCACCACCCGCGGCGGGTCGGGGGTGGCGAGCAGACGTCGGGTGGCCTCCACGCCGTCCATCCGCGGCATCCGGACGTCCATCAGGACCACGTCGGCGCGGGTCACCTGCAGCTTGCTCAGCGCCTCGGCCCCGTCGCCGGCGTCCCCGACGACGTCCATGTCGTCCTGGCTCTCGACGAGCATCCGGAACCCGGCGCGCACCATCTCCTGGTCGTCGACGAGGAAGACCCGGACCGGGGCGTCGTCGTGCTGCACCGAACCGATCCGGAAGTCGCCCGGCACGTCACTCGCTGGGTCCGTCACAGGGGGATCCTCGCACTGACCACCCAGCCCCCTCCGGGGCGAGGTCCTGCCGTGACCTGCCCGTCGTGCACGCCGATGCGCTCGCGCATGCCCAGCAGGCCAAGACCAGCGCTGCCCTGTGCGGCCGCAGCGCCACGGCCGTCGTCGAGCACCTCGGCCACCAGCGCACCGTTGACCACCCCGACGCGCACCTCGGCGTGGACCCCGGGTCCGGCGTGCTTGCGCACGTTGGTCAGCCCCTCCTGGACGAAGCGGTAGACGGCGAGCCCCACCCCCTCGGAGACGTGGGGCAACGGGTCGTCGATCCGCGCGGTGACGTCCGTGCCCGCCGCCGCTGCCTCGTCCACCAGGTGCGGAACGTCGGCCAGGGTCGGCTGCGGCCGGATCCCGGAGTCACCCGTGCGCAGCACCCCGAGCAGCCGACGCATCTCCTGCAACGACTCACGTCCGGTGGTGGCGATCGTCTCCAGCGCCTGCACGGCCAGCTCCGGCTTCTTCGCCGCGGCGTACCGGGCACCGTCGGCCTGGACCACGATCACCGACAACCCGTGGGCCACCACGTCGTGCATCTCCCGGGCGATCCTGGCGCGTTCGTCCTGGGCCGCCAGCGCCACGTCGCGGTCGGCGACCCGCTGCAGGTACTCGGCCCGGTCCACCAACCCGGAGAGGTGGCGGTCGCGCTGGCTGGCCGCGATGCCGAACGCCCAGGCCGCCATCGCCGTGGTGGCACACAGCACGGCGACGATGACGAAGGCCCGGAGATCCGTCCGACCCGCGCCGAGCCAGACCCACGACGCGACCACCGAGCCCAGGAGGGTCAGCACCACCGCCGCCGCCTTGACCCGATCCGTACCCCACCGGGCCGCCGAGTAGGCCACGATCGGCACCGCCACCTGTGTGGGCATGACCTGCGTGCTCAGGCAGGCCTGGAGGAACGACGCCGCTGCGACCACGGCGAGGACGGTCCCGGGACGTCGACGGCGCCACAGCAGCGGCACCACCTGGCCGAGGAGCGCCACCAGGACCAGCCCGGAGGCGGACTGCCCGGCCCAGGCCAACCCGACCAGGCAGAGCAGCAGCACGACGAGGACGCGGTCGAACCACACCTGTCCACGGTGCGACATCGTCCAGGGGCTGCGCGACTCCACCCGCAGATCGTAGGTGGCACCCGAGCGCTGCGCGTCCTCCCGCAGGAGGATCCTGCTGCGCCGCGGATCCCGCTCACTCGCCGTGCGGGGAGAACCGCTCCGCCGCGCTGCGGTGCACGCGCATGCCGGCGGGCGTGGTGACGAGCAGGGGTCCCGGTGTGTACTCGGACGCGGTGGCCAGGGTCACCAGCACCCCCGCGACGTTGGCGTACGGCAGCAGCGGAAGTCCGGGGACGCGGGCGACCTCGTCCAGGGGGGCCACGCCGAAGGCGTGCATCGGCGAGCCCTCCCGCAGACGGACCGGCATCACCGTCGTCCACTCCAGGTCGTGGTCGTCCAGCGCGGCCAGGGCCGCGGCGTGGTCGGCCAGGAGCGTGCGTTCCAGGGTCGCGTACACGCTGCGGGCGCGCCAGGACGCCTTGCGCGCCGTCTCCCCGGTACCGAAGGGTGCGACGTCCACGACCCGGCGCACCCCGGCCAGGCGAGCGGCATCCGCGACCACCGGGAGGGTGCGACGCAGCAGGTCCTGGTCCCCGCGAGCCCGGTCTCCCCGCCCGTGCCCGAGCGTCACCACGAGCGCGGCGCAGCCACGCAGTTGCTCGGCCAGGGCGTCGGCGGAGTCGAGTCGCGCCCTGTGCGCCGACACTCCCGGGTGCTGCTGGACGGCCTCGGGGCGCCGGTCCAGCGCCTCGACGTCGTGGCCCTCCAGCACGGCCTGCGTCAGGGTGGCGGCACCGAGGTGTCCGGTGGCGCCGAGGAGTGCGATCTTCACCCGACCATCATTCACGACGGGCGGTCGTGGCCGGTCACGGCCAGGCGATGGAGAGATACTGCGTCTCCAGGAAGGCGTCCATCCCCTCCTGCGAGCCCTCGCGCCCCAGCCCACTCTGCTTGGTTCCGCCGAACGGCGCGGCCGGGTCGGAGACGAGGCCCCGGTTCACCCCCACCATCCCGGTGTCGAGCCGCTCGCAGATCCGCATCGCGCGCTGCAGGTCCTGGTCGTAGATGTAGGCGGAGAGCCCCATCTCGGAGTCGTTCACCCAGCGGACCAGCTCGTCGTCGTCGCTCCAGCGCACCACCGGCGCCACCGGACCGAAGATCTCCTCGGCCACGATCTCCGCGCCGGGCTCGACCCCGGTGAGCAACGTCGGCGGGTACCAGAACCCGGCGCCCTCGGGCGCCTCGGCGCGGGCCGCCACCCGGGCCCCGCTCGCGACCGCGTCATCCACCAGACGCGTCACGGTGTCCCGGGCCTTGGCGGAGATCATCGGACCGATCTCGGCGCCGCTCGCGCCCGGCCCCACGTGCAGCGCGGCGATCTTCTCCCCGAACTTCTCCACGAACTCGTCGTGCACGGCGTCGTGGACGTAGAACCGGTTGGCCGCGACACAGGCCTGACCCCCGGCACGGAACTTGGCGACCATCGCCCCGCCCACCGCGGCGTCGACGTCAGCGGTGTCGGCGACGATGAACGGGGCGTTGCCGCCCAGCTCCATCGACGAGTTCACGATCCGGTCGGCGGCCTGCGCGAGCAGGACCCGGCCCACCCGGGTGGAGCCGGTGAAGGAGATCTTGCGGACGTCGGGGTGCTCGAGCAGCGTGCTGCCGACCATCGACGCGTCGGCCGACGGCACCACGTTGACCACCCCGGCCGGGAGCCCCGCCTCGATCAGCAGGTCGGCGATGAAGAGCGAGGTCAGCGGCGTCTCCGAGGGCGGCTTCAGCACCACGGTGCAACCGGCGGCGAGCGCCGGGGCGACCTTGCGGGTGACCATCGCGGCGGGAAAGTTCCACGGGGTGACGAGGCCGGCCACGCCCACCGGTCGGGACTGGACGAGGGTCCGCGTTCCCCCGGCCGGGGCCGGTCCGAAGGAGCCGCGCGGCCGCACCGCCTCCTCGGAGAACCACCGGAAGAACTCCGCCGCGTAGGCGACCTCGGCGATGGCGTCGGAGAGCGACTTGCCGTTCTCGGAGGGGATCAGCTCGGCGATCTCGTCGCTGCGGTGGTGCATGGCGTCGAAGACCGCGCGCAGGATCTCCGAGCGCCGACGCGGGGCGGTCGCCGACCAGGCCGGTCCGGCGTCACGGGCGGCGACGACCGCCGCCTCGACGTCGGCGCGGTCGGCCCCCTGCAGCCGGACGATGGGCTCCTCGGTGGCCGGGTCCAGCACCACCACCTCGCCACCGCGTCCGGCTCGCCACTCACCGCCCACCAGGACCGAACCGTGCGGGGACCAGAGCGTCAACTCCTCGGCCATTCTCATCTCCACTCTCGAACGTGTCGCTGCGAGCGCCGGCCCGTACGATGAGCGCCGACACCATGACCAGCACATCACACACCGGCGCGCCCGACCACCCACGAGGGGTCGTCGTCACCCCGAACACCGACTGGACCGCCGGCCCGCGTGGGGACCGCAGGCTCCTGCTGGCCGTCGACGCGCCCTCGCTGCTGCACCGCAACCACCACGCGCGTGCGCACACCCGACTCCTGGACCGCTCGGGTCGTCCGGCGTGGGCCCTGCACGGGATGCTGCGTCAGATCATCGAGTCGATCGACCAGTTCGCCCCGGACGCGGTGATCTTCGGGATCGACGACCGCGAGGCGTCGGTGCGCTCGGCGTTCTACCCCGACTACAAGGCCGGTCGCGCCGAGAAGGACCCCGAGCTGGTCGACCAGCTCTCCCGCGCCGGTGCGTTGCTCGACGCCCTCGGCCTGGCCACCCTCACCCCGCCGGGCCTGGAGGCGGACGACGTCAACGCCTCCGCCGCGACGTGGGCGGTGCGCAACGACTGGGACTGCGTCATCATCACCTCCGACCGCGACTCGTTCGCGCACATCAGTGAGCACACCTCGGTGCTGCGCCTGATCAACGGCGGCATCAACGCCTCACCGCTGCTGACCCCCCGGTCGCTCAAGGCGATGTACGGGGTGGCGGCGGAGAACTACCTGGAGTTCGCCGCACTGCGGGGCGACGCCTCGGACAACCTGCCCGGCGTGCCCGGAATCGGGGAGAAGACCGCGCCCCTGCTCTTCGAGCTGATGGGGTCGATGCGGGCGGTGTGGAGCGACATCGACCACTGCGGCGGGGAGACGCTGGTGGCGGTGCTCGACGGTTGGGCCGCCGAGACCGGAGCGCGCCGGATCGGCCGCACCCTGGTGAAGCGGCTCTCCGCCCCGGGCGCACGGGAGCGCTTCGACTTCAACATGCGTCTGATGCAGGGGCGTGACGACCTCGACCTCCGTCTCACTCCGGACGTGCCCGGGAGCCCCGGCCTGCTGCCCCTCGAGGTGGCCCGGGTGGAGCACGTTGTGGCGCACCTCAACATGGCTGCCACCACCGAGCTCGCGGTTCGGGTGCTCTCCGGGCAACCAGCCTCCCGCGCCGCGCGCCGCTGAACCGCTGGGCCCCGTTTCCCGCGGACGCGCTCAGGTCTGCTCGACGGGGAACGGCCGTGGGTCCTCGCGCAGGCGCGCCACCAGGGTCAGTGCCAGCGCGGCCACCGCCACCAGCAGCGCCACCACCCCGACCAGAGTCGGTGCGGGTGCGCCGGCGAGGCGTTGCACGCCGATCCACTTTTTCAGTTTGATTCCGAAAGTCGACGGGATGATAGGAAGCGTCTCCATCATCCACGATTTCCACATCGGATCATAGTCGTGTGGCTCTTTAAGGGTG
>JAZQNT010000620.1:0-4769 GCA_045627505.1 Nocardioides sp. | reverse complement strand
GTCCCAAGGACTCACGGAACCCGGCGTACCACGTGGCCGCGGAGCTCCTCAGTCGCTCGGGTTCGGCCCACGCCATGGGTTCTCCTCCCCGCTCTGCTGTCCCGGTCTGCTGTCCCGGTCGACCGGGAGAGGTCGACCGAGAGGATGGTTCAGTGGCTGCTCGTCGTGGCTGCGTCGTCCAGCCCGCGCCGACGACCCGCGTCGGCGCCGCGAGAACTCGGCCCTCCAAGTCTCGTCCCCGGCCGGACGCTTTCCCGGCGTTGCCGTGGGCGTGTCGTGATCAGGTGCCCAACGCCGCTCGGTCACGCTCGCCCACCGGGCGCGGGCACCGCGCCCACGCTCCGGTGCCCGCGCTCCGGCGGTCACCCTCCGGTGGTCACGCGGACCGGGGCGGCTCAGGCGTGGAAGGCGCGCAGACCGTCGCGCACAGCGACCTGGGACACGCCGTGCGAACGGGCCAGCGTGGCCGCCGCCAGGGCGTCGAGCACGTACTCCGGCTCGTGGACGCCCAGGTCCTCCAGGGTGCAGAGCTCGGCGGCGCTGGTGCTGCGCTGGGCGATGAAGGCGCGGTCCGCGAGGATCTCCTCGACCAGCCCGACCATGCTCACCGCCGGCATGCCCACGGTGAAGCCGATCGCCCGAGCACCCTCCACGACGTCGGCCTCCTCGACCATCGTCATGGTGCGTTCGTCGACCACGTTGAAGATGCAGGCCTTGCGCACCTGGTGGTACACCCGCGCGGTGTCGGCGAGGTACTCCGCGAAGCTGGAGTACCAGGCCGGGAACTCCTCGGCGTCCAACGGGCCGACGCCCGTGACCAGCGCGGAGGCGGCGGACATCGAGAAGGTGTGGTGCAGCTGTGCCGCGGAGAGGTCGAGGACGACGACGTCGTACGGGTCCGGCTCCATGACGATCTCGATCGGCGACAGGGCGCCGTTGCCGGCCACCGCGGGACGCAGGCCCTCGGTGCGCAGGATCGCCTCGGTCATCCGGGCCACCCGCTGGCGTCCACGGCTACCCGTCACCGCCAGCCACGGCACCTCGTGTGCCGGGTCCCGCAGACGCCAGGCCAGCTCGACCTCTCCCCACACCGGAACGCCGCGCACGTGCGCCTGCTCCACCAGGGGGTGGTCCGAGGCCCAGCCCGGGGAGACCACGAGCACGTCCACGTCGTCGGGCAGCACGTCGGCCACTCCGGGGCCGATGCGCACCTCGGCGCCCAGGACGTTCATCAGCTCGGCACGCTCGGTGAACTCGGCCGCCTCAGCCGGTGCGCGCACCGCGACGTCCTCGTCGACCGCGACGACGGTGGCGCCCAGGTGGTTCAGGTTGTCGGTCGCTGCACGGCCCGCCACCCCGAAGCCGGCCACGTGCACGCGCACGCCCTCCCAGGAGTCGATGCGGGACAGGGTGTCGATGTCAGGCTTGCTCATCCGGTGGTGGCCACCCATTCCGCGTAGAAGAGACCGATGCCGGAGGCCACGAACAGGCCGGCGATGATCCAGAACCGGATCACGACCGTGACCTGCTCCCAGCCGAGCATCTCGAAGTGATGGTGCAGGGGCGCCATCTTGAAGATGCGCTTGCCCTTGGAGATCTTGAACCAGCCCACCTGCATCATCACCGACAGGGTCTCCAGGACGAAGAGTCCGCCGATGACCACCAGCAGCAGCTCGGTGCGGGTGAGCACGGCCAGACCGGCCAGCGCGCCGCCGAGGGCGAGGGACCCCGTGTCACCCATGAAGATCTGGGCGGGCGAGGCGTTCCACCACAGGAAGCCGAACGTGGCGCCCATGATCGCGGCGGAGACGACAGCCAGGTCGAGCGGGTCGCGCACCTCGTAGCAGTTGCTGCCCGGGGCCGCCGAGCACGACTGGTTGTACTGCCAGACGTTGACCAGGAGGAAGGCACCGAACACCAGCGTGGTGGCTCCGGCAGCCAGGCCGTCCAGTCCGTCGGTGAGGTTGACCGCGTTGGAGAAACCCGTCACCAGGAACCAGATGAAGACCAGGAGCAGTGGGGTCCACACCGTCCAGCCCTCGAAGTCACGCACGAAGGAGATGTGGTGCGACGCGGGCGTGATGCCGTCCTCGTCCTCGAGCATCGGCGACAGCGCCAGGTACCCGAAGGCAACGGCCACGATGGTCTGGCCGATCATCTTGGCCTTCGAGCGAAGCCCGAGGTTGCGCTGCTTGACGATCTTGATGAAGTCGTCGAGGAAGCCGACGAAGCCACACCCGACGAACAGGAACAGCAGGAGCATGGCCGAGGCACTGGGCACCTGTCCGGTGATCAGCTTGGCCATGAAGTACGCCAGCACCGCGGCACCGATGATCACGATCCCGCCCATCGTGGGCGTGCCACGCTTGGTGTGGTGCGAGGTGGGACCGTCCTCACGGATCTCCTGGCCGTACCCGCGCCGCGAGAGGACGTTGATCGCCACCCGGGTACCGAGCAACGACAGGATCAGCGCAAGGCCGCCCGCGAACAGGAGGGCTTTCATCGGACAGCAGTACCTTCCACCAGGAGTTCATCCACCACGTGCTCGAGCGCAGCACCACGTGAAGCCTTGACCAACACCGCGTCTGCGGCGAGGACATTGTCGCGCACCCACTTCACGGCCTCGTCCCGGCTCGCCGTGACGACCACGTCACCCACCCAACCGGGTGTGCGGCGGGCCCCCTCGGCAATCCGTTCGGCCGCCTCGCCGATGGTGACGAGCACGTCGATGGCGCTGGCGCCGACGTGCTCCCCCACACGCAGGTGGCTGGCCGCGGAGTCCGGGCCCAGCTCGCGCATCTCGCCCAGGACCGCGAAGGTCCGTCCGGCGCGGTTGGCGCCGAGGTGGGCCAGGGCGTCCACTGCAGCGATCATCGACTCGGGGTTGGCGTTGTACGTGTCGTTGACCACCAGCAGACCGTCCCCGCGCACGTGCGGCTCCATCCGCCAGCGGGAGAAGTTGCCGGTGGTGCCCAGCGCGTGCGCCACCACCTCGAGCTCCACTCCGACGGAGAGCGCCATCGCCGCGGCGGCCAGCGCGTTGGACACCTGGTGGGCACCCATGTGCGTCAGCACCACCCGGGCCGAGCGTCCGGCGTGGTGGAGCGTGAAGGCCGGGCGTCCCAGGACGTCCATCTCCACGTCCGTGCCGCGCACGTCGGCGTCCTCGGCCAGCCCGAAGGTGAGCACCCGGGCGCGTGTGCGCGACGTCATTGCCGAGGTCATCGGGTCGTCGGCGTTGAGCACCGCGGTCCCGGTCGGCTCCAGCGCCTCGACGATCTCGCCCTTGGCCAGCGCGATGTTCTCCCGCGAACCGAACTCCCCGACGTGCGAGGTCCCGATGTTGAGCACCGCGGAGACGTCGGGCGGCGCGATCCGGCAGAGCTGCGAGACGTGGCCGATGCCACGGGCACCCATCTCGACCACCAGGAAGCGGGTCGAGGCGTCTGCGCGCAGCACGGTCAGCGGGACACCCAGCTCGTTGTTGTTGTTCCCGGCGGTGGCCACCGTGGCCTCCACCACCCCGAGCACCTGGGCCAGGTAGTCCTTGGTGCCGGTCTTGCCCTGGGAGCCGGTCAGTGCGACCACCGACACCGTCTCCAACGAGTCGACCAGGTGGCGGGCCAACAGCCCCAGCGCCACCAGCGGGTCCTCCACCAGCACGTGCGGCGCGTCGTCCGGGCGGGTCGCGAGCACTGCCGCAGCGCCGCGGGCCAGCGCCGCGTCCACGTAGTCGTGGCCGTCCACGCGCTCGCCGACGACGGCCACGAACAGGCCCCCGACCGGCACCGCGCGACTGTCGACCGCGGCGGCCCCCGAGACGACCACCCCGGCGTCCTCGGTCCGTCCCAGTCGGCCCGAGACCGCCTGCGCGATCTCCGCCAACGTCATGGCGATCACTGCTTCTCCTCCTGCGAGGCGAGCGTGCCGAGGCCCTCTGCCCCGGCGGCCAGCGCCTCAAGCTCTTCCCGGGCCACGACGCGGTCGTCGAACGGGTGGACCACACCCGCGACCTCCTGACCGCTCTCGTGCCCCTTGCCCGCCACCAGCACGATGTCGCCGGTGCGGGCACGGCGCAGCGCCGTCCGGATCGCTGCGCGACGGTCTCCGACCTCCAGCACCTCGGCACGACCCCCGAGGGTGCCGGCCAGCACCTCGGCGCGGATCGCGGCCGGGTCCTCGGAGCGCGGGTTGTCGTCGGTGACCACCACGACGTCGGCCAGCCGAGCGGCGATCTCGCCCATCAACGGACGCTTGCCGGTGTCGCGGTCACCGCCCGCGCCGATCACCACCAGGAGCTGCCCCTCGGTGAGCGGGCGGAGCGTGCGGAGGGTGGCCTCCACGGCGTCCGGCTTGTGCGCGTAGTCGACGACCACGGCGAAGTCCTGACCTGCCTCGACGTCCTCGAGACGCCCGGGGACTCCGGCGCCGGTCGCGATCGCCGCAGCCACGGCCCCCGCGTCGCGGCCGGCCAGGTGCGCGGCGGCCACCGCCGCCAGCGCGTTGGAGACGTTGAAGTCGCCGGCCAGCGGCACCGAGGTCTCGACCCGCAGCCCCTCCGGGCCCAGGATCGTGAACCGGGAGCCGCGCGCGCCGCAGACCAGGTCGACCGCTCGGAAGTCGGCCGCGGCCGCGTCCCGCACACCGGGCACCCCGGTCGAGAAGGTGTGCAGCGGCAGGCCCTCCTCGGCGACCTCGGCGACGAGGCGCCGCCCGTGCTCGTCGTCCACGTTGACCAGCGCACGCCGGGAGCGTTGCGGGGTGAAGAG
>JAZQNT010000619.1:0-2242 GCA_045627505.1 Nocardioides sp. | reverse complement strand
GTGCACGCGCTGGAGGGCCCGCACTTCCGGGGCATCCAGTTCCACGCCGAGTCGATCCTCACCGAGCGCGGCTTCGACCTGATCGCCGAGATCGTCACCGACCTGCTGGTCGACTGAGCACGACCACGTAACGAACGCGGGATCCGGGTGGGGGAGCAGAGCGGCACGGGCATCGAGGTGGTGCTCGTCGACCACCACGACTCCTACACCTGGAACCTCGCGCACCTGATCGCCTCGGTCGCCGGGGTGCTGCCCACCGTCGTCCAGCACGACGAGGTGGACATCGCGCAGGTGCTGGCGCACACGCACGTGGTGCTCTCGCCCGGTCCCGGTCACCCCGACTCCCCGCTCGACTTCGTGGCCGGGCGCCAGGTGCTGGCGGCCGCCGGGACGCCCGGCGGGCGTCCGGTCTGGGGCGTCTGCCTGGGCATGCAGGGGATCGTCACCGCGTTCGGGGGGCGCGTCGACCGGGTCGAGCCGGTCCACGGGGAGGTCGCCACCATCACCCACGACGGCCGGGGCCTCTTCGCCGGGCTGCCGCAGGGCTTCGCCGCGGTGCGCTACCACTCGCTGGCCGCCGTCCAGGTGCCCGACGAGCTGGTGGTGACCGCCCGGGCCGAGGACGGCACCGTGATGGGGGTGCGGCACCGGACGCTGCCGGTCGAGGGCGTGCAGTTCCACCCGGAGTCGATCCTCTCCGAACACGGGGCGGCGATGGTGGCCAACTTCCTGACGACCGCCGGGGGCCTGCGGTGAGCCCGCTGCGCGGCGGACCCGCCACGATCCGTCCGCCGGGCGTCGAGGGGGCCGAGGAGCTCACCGCCTGGTTCGCCGACCTGGCCGCCACCCACCCGCGCTGCTTCTGGCTCGACGGCGGGGGCGCGCGCGACTGGTCCGGGCGGCGCTCGCTGGTGGGCGTGCTCGCCGAGGCCGACGTGTCCATCAGCTTCGACGCCGCCCGCCGGGAGGTGACCCGGCACGTCGACGGCACCAGCACGGTGGTGGCCGCCGGCCGGGACGCCGACGTGTTCGCCGCCCTGGAGGCCGAGCTGGCCGCGGGCCCCACGGACGCCCAGTGGTTCGGCTACTTCGGCTACGCCAGCCGCGCCGACCTGCCGGCCCGTCCCGACTCCGCCCCCGGCGGCGCCGGGCTGCCGGACGCGGTGTGGATGCGGCCCTCGTTCGTGCGCGAGTTCGTGCACCCGGTGGCCGCGGGGCCGCGGGGCAACCCGTCGGCCGCCAGCGACCGGGACGTGCCCGCGGGCTACGCCGAGGCGTTCGCCACCGTCCGGGAGCACCTGCTGGCCGGGGACACCTACGAGGCCAACCTGACCCACCGGGTGACCGCGTCGTCCGACCTGTCCCCGGTGCAGGCCTACGCCCGGCTGCGGGCCCTGAACCCTGCGCCCTACGCCGGGTTCCTCCAGCACGACGTCGTGGGGGCGCGGGCCTGGCTGTTGTCGTCCTCGCCGGAGCGGTACGCGACCGTGGTGCCGGAGGCGGGGCGCCGGACGATCGAGACGAAGCCGATCAAGGGCACCACTCCGCGCGGCACCACCGCGATCGCCGACGCGGAGCAGCAGCACCTGCTGGCCACCGATCCGAAGTTCCGCGCCGAGAACCTGATGATCGTCGACCTGCTGCGCAACGACCTGGGCATGGTCTGCGAGCCGGGCAGCGTGGAGGTGCCCGCGCTGATGCAGGTGGAGTCCTACGCGAGCGTGCACCAGCTGGTCTCCACCGTGCGCGGACGGCTGCGCGACGAGGTGTCGACGGTCTCGGCGCTGCGCGCCCTCTTCCCGGCCGGGTCCATGACCGGTGCCCCGAAGCTGCGCACCATGCAGATCACCGACGCGGTGGAGTCGACCCCGCGGGGTGCCTACGCCGGGGCGTTCGGCTGGATCGCCGCGGACGGTCGCGCCGACCTGGGCGTGGTGATCCGCTCGCTGATGACCGCCGGTGACGGCACCTGGACGCTCGGCACCGGCGGCGGTGTCACCGTCCGCTCCGACGTGGCCGAGGAGTGGGCCGAGTCGGTGTGGAAGGCCGAGCGCCTGCTCCGCGTCTTCGAGGCCTGACCGCCGATCCCACCCCCCTCGCGGACGTCATAGGAATCGTGGGCCCAGGTACAATAACTACGTGCTACCTGTTCAGGACATCCACAAGGGTCTCAGCAAGGATTCGTATGTTCTTGATGGAATCATCGGCCTCATTCTCATCACAAGAGGCATCATCGTGGACT
>JAZQNT010000618.1:0-2232 GCA_045627505.1 Nocardioides sp. | reverse complement strand
CATGGCTACGATCCGACTTGCCCGGCGTCCCCGCCGGCCGGAGGTGAACCGATGACCCATCAGACCACTCCCGCCACGGCCCCGCGCCCCACCGCAAGCGCGGCCCCTTCCCCACCCGACGGCTTCCCCCGCCACCCGGTGGTGCCGGTGGACAGCCAGATTCCACAGGTGGCTGCGTTCGCCGAGACCGTACGGGGCCTGATCGCCCGAGGCCTGGACGAGCGCGCCCTCACCGAACAGGTCCGCACCGAGCTGCAGGCCCTCCTGGGCACCGGGTTCGAAATCCCCGAGCCCCTGCGTCGTCCCGACCCGGAGCGCTACGTCATGTACCCGCTCTTCGTCGCCGAGGACGGTTCGTTCTCGATCGCCAGCGCCGTCTGGGACGTGGGCCAGGGCACCCCGGTGCACGGCCACGAGACGTGGGGCGTCGTGGGCATCTTCAGCGGGGTGGAGGTGGAGACGCGCTTCGAGAAGCCGGCCCGGCCCGACGTCCCCCTGGTGCTGCAGGGGAGCGACGAGTGGGGAGCCGGCGAGGTGACGGTCTGCTGCACCGTGGACGACGACGTCCACCAGGTGGAGTGCGGTGGCGACGAGCCCGTGGTGGGCATCCACGTCTACGGCGCCGACATCGGCACCCTGCCCCGGCGCTCCTACGATCCGGCCACGGGCGGAGTGCACTGGTTCACCTCCACCTGGGCCCGGTGAGGTGGAGTACGCGCGCTGGGGCACGGGCAATGGAGCACGGGCCGAAAGAGGCCCTGGATTTCGACCTTAGGAAGTCCCGGGGCGCCGCATGTCACATTTCTGTACAGGGGGTTCCGTGCAAGATCGTTGAGATCTGGACGAAACTTGTCCCATGAGCAGTTCGGTGAACCTGATCCTCGCGAGCGTCGCGATCGCGACCACCGCGGGCATCGCTGCGCCCCTGCTGATGGGCCGCAGCCCGGAACAGGAGGCCGCCGAGGGGTTCCGCAGCGATCTGGTGAAGTGGGCCGCCCAGGTGCACGCGGACCTCGCCCGCGCCGACAGCGAACTGCACTGGGTCACCCGGGACATGCGCGCGGCGTGGCAGGTGAACCGGCCGAAGGGCGAGGTCCCGGCCGCGGCCCGCCGCAAGCTCACCCACGACGAGGCCCAGGCGCTCTCGCTGTTCGAGTCCGACCTGGAAGCGATGGCTCGCGCCGCCAACGAACGCGTGCTGCGCCGGTCGGTCTCCGAGCGCAAGGGGTTCTTCCGGCAGGTGGCGAACCACTCCCTCAGCAACGAGCAGACCCACGCCGTGGTCGCCATGGACAACCGGGTGAACGTGGTGGCACCGGCCGGCGCCGGCAAGACGACGCTGCTGGTGACCCGTGCCGCTTGGGCGGTGAAGTACGCGGGCATCGCACCCGAGAAGGTGCTGCTGCTGGCCTTCGACCAGGCCGCCGCCGAGCAGCTCAGGACCACTGTCGACGAGCGGTTCGCGGCCGCCGGCATCACCTCCGGGCGGGCCCGGGTGGCCACCTTCGGTGAACTGGCGCAGGACGTCGTCGAGAAGGCGACGGGGCGCCGCCCCCGGTTGGCCGAGTGGCTCGACCACGGCGCGGACCTCGACGTGGTCGGCGGCATCGTCTCCGCGCTGCGCGAGGACACCCCGGAGTTCCGCGAGCACTGGGACACCTACCGGCTGCTCTTCGCCCGCCCCACCACCTGCGACCCCGAGGCAGCGCCGGACGAGGACGAGCAGCAGACCTCGGAGTACACGACGCTCACGGGGCTGATGACCAAGTCCCGCGGAGAACGCGTCATCGCGGACTGGTTGCTGCTCAGCGGCGTCGAGCACCACCACGGGCACCGCTACGAGCACGACGTCGAGACGGCGTTCAACGACCACTACCGGCCCGACTTCCACTACCCCGAGCTGGACGTCTGGCACGAGCACGCCGCTCCCGAGTCGGACGCCAACCCGCTGCACGACGTGCTGGGGCAGAGCGAGCCGATCGACTGGAAGCGCGCCGTGCACGAGCACTTCGGCACCACGCTGATCGAGACCACTGACAAGGAGGTGCTCGCCGGTTGGGGCATCAAGCGGCTCCAGGAGCGGCTGGAGTCCCTCGGCCTCACCCCGGAGTGGAACCCCGACCGGATCGGTGAGCACACCCAGCTGCGGCGCGACGACCTGGTCCGCCTGGTCCGCACGTTCATGACCCAGGTGAAGGCGATCGGGCACACCCGGGAGACGTTGGACGGGGC
>JAZQNT010000617.1:0-4957 GCA_045627505.1 Nocardioides sp. | reverse complement strand
AGATTTCTCTTCCGTTTTTCGAAAACACAGCCCATGCCGGAAGCAGATCAAAACAAGGATCGCCTGCCCCAAAGGAACCAAAATCAATGATGCCGGCCAGCTTCCCATTCTCCATCAGAATGTTGGTAGGCAGCAAGTCAGCATGAATCAGGTGTCTTTTTCCGTCCCACGTTTCCAGTTCCAGTGCCCGCTTCCAGATGATAACACCCAAGCCGACCCCCACACCCAAGCCGACCCCCACGCCCAAGCCGACGCGGTCGACCGTGGCCACCGGCCTCGACAACCCCCGACTGCTCGCGTTCGGCGGCAGCTCCCTCTACGTCGCGGAGTCCGGGCGCGGAGGCGCCGGTCCGTGCGCCACCGGCCCCGAGGGCGACAGGGTCTGCCTGGGCAGCACGGGCGCCATCACCAAGGTCGTGTCGAAGCGGACCAAGGTCCGGGCGCACAAGTCACGCAAGGCGAAGTGGCTCACCACCGTGAAGCAGAAGCGGGTCGTGACCGGCCTCCCCTCCCTGGCGGGACCGGACGGCGGCGCCGCCACCGGCCCGACCGACGTCGTCGTTGCCGGCAAGCGCTGGACCGCCACCATCGGCCTGGGCGGTACACCCGAGGTCCGGGCGCTGTTCGGTCCCGGGGGCGCCCTCCTCGGCACCGCTGCCACCGGGACCTTCGGATCGGACAAGAAGCGTCACGGCAAGCGCCCCGGCAAGAATGGAGGAGGGGCGACCCTGCTCGCCGACCTGGCCGGCTACGAGGCGGCCCAGGACCCCGATGGCAACGGGGCTGACTCCAACCCGGCCGGGCTCGCGAGGGACCGCAAGGGGTTCGTGGCCGTCGACGCGGGCGGCAACGACCTGCTGCGGATCGCGGTCACGAAGTCGGCCGCGAAGACGGGAAAGGCCCGCGCGAAGGTCCGGACGCAGCGAGGCGCCGTGAGCACCCTCGCCGTCTTCCCCCGGGTCAATGTTCCCTCGCCCCCGACCGAGGGCGCGGAGCCCGGTGAGATCCCGATGGACGCCGTCCCGACCTCGGTGGCCAAGGGGCCCGACGGGGCCTGGTACGTCAGCCAGTTGACCGGGTTCCCCTTCCCGGCCAACGGCGCCTCCATCTTCCGGGTGGTCCCGGGACGGGCACCCACCGTCTACGCGACCGGACTCACCAACGTCACCGATCTGGCCTGGCACCGTGGGAAGCTGTACGCCGTGCAGCTCTCCGACACCGGACTGCTGAGCGTGGGCGAGAACGCGTTGCCCATCGGGTCCCTGCGTGTGATCAGCAAGGGCGCCTCCAAGGTCGTGGCCCAGGGGCTCTCGGCTCCCTACGGGGTGGCTCTGAAGGGCGACGCCGCCTACGTCACGACGTGCGCGGTCTGCGCCGGCGGTGGATCGGTGGTGAAGATCCCGCTGGGATGACCCGCTCGGCGGGTGAACTGCGTGAACTGACCAGGCCCCGGCCATCGAGGAGACGGCCGGGGCCTGGGCGTGCACCGGAGTGAGTGGGCACTTCAGGTACCGGTCAGTTCAGGACCGGGTGGTTTGAGGCCCCGGTCACTTCAGGACCAGCTCACTTCAGGAACTTGGAGAAGTCCTTCGGCAGGTTCAGCTGCTCGGCAGCCTTCTCGTAGTCGATGTCGTCGCCGGTGGGCAGACCGAACGGGTTCGCCGCGGGAGCCTTCTCGGCCTGCTCCTTCTTCTGCGCGGCGGCCTTGGCCGGGTTGCCCGAGGTGCGCTTGCCCTTGCCGGCCTTCTTGGGCTGCTTGCCCTTCTTCCCGCCGCCGAGGCCAGGCATCCCCGGCATACCGGGCATACCGGGCATGCCGCCACCCTTGGCCATCTGCTGCATCATCTTGCGAGCGGCGAAGAAGCGGTCCACCAGCTGGTTGACGTCGTTCACCTGGGTGCCCGAGCCCTTGGCGATACGGGCACGGCGCGAACCGTCGATGATCTTCGGGTCGCGGCGCTCGGCCGGGGTCATCGACCCGACGATCGCCTGGATCCGGTCGAGCTCACGCTCGTCGAAGTTCTCGATCTGGTCGCGGAACTGCCCCATGCCCGGGAGCATGCCGAGGATCTTGGTCATGGAGCCGAGCTTGCGCAGCTGCTTCATCTGGTCCATGAAGTCCTCGAGGGTGAAGTCACCCTTGCCGGACAACAGCTTCTCGGCGGCCTTCGCGGACTGCTCGGCGTCGAAGGTCTTCTCGGCCTGCTCGATGAGCGTCATGACGTCGCCCATGTCGAGGATGCGCGACGCCATGCGGTCGGGGTGGAACAGGTCGAAGTCGGTCATCTTCTCGCCGTTGGAGGCGAACATGACCGGCTTGCCGGTGACCGAGGCGATGGAGAGGGCGGCACCACCGCGGGCGTCACCGTCGAGCTTGGTCAGGACCACGCCGTCGTAGCCGACGCCGTCGAGGAATGCCTGCGCGGTGTTCACCGCGTCCTGACCGATCATCGCGTCGACGACGAACAGGATCTCGTCGGGGTTGACCGCGTCACGGATGTCGGCGGCCTGCTGCATCAGCTCGGCGTCGATGCCGAGACGGCCGGCGGTGTCGACGATCACCACGTCGTGCAGCGAGCGCTTGGCCTCCTCGATCGCGGCACGCGCGACCTCCACCGGGTTGCCGACGCCGTTGCCGGGCTGCGGGGCGAAGACCGGGACGCCGACGCGCTCACCGTTGACCTGGAGCTGCTTGACGGCGTTGGGCCGCTGCAGGTCGCAGGCGACGAGCAGCGGGGTCTTCTTCTGGTCCTTGAGCCACAGAGCGAGCTTGGCCGCCAGGGTGGTCTTTCCCGCACCCTGCAGACCGGCCAGCATGATGACGGTGGGGCCGGTCTTGGCGTACCGCAGGCGACGGGTCTCGCCGCCGAGGATCGCGACGAGTTCCTCGTTGACGATCTTGACGATCTGCTGCGCGGGGTTCAGCGCCTGGCTGACCTCCTCGCTGCGGGCCCGCTCCTTGATCGCGCCCACGAACTCCTTGACCACGGGCAGGGCGACATCGGCCTCGAGGAGGGCGATGCGAATCTCGCGGGCGGTGGCGTCGATGTCCGCCTCGGAGAGACGGCCCTTGCCCCGCAGGTTCTTGAAGGTATCTGCAAGGCGGTCGGAAAGGGTGGCGAACACGGTGATTCCCTCGTGGGCTCGGCGCGTGGAGCTGCGGTGGCTGGAACGGTGCGCGACGGCGTGGACCGCTGGACACCGGTGGGTGATCAGGATCCGTCACCTGTCGGAGGACAAGACTAACCAGTCGGTGTGAGGACTGCCCTGACGGCGTGCGCTGCTTCCGCTGCACGAGGCTCCCCCAGCGCCTCCGCACCGAGCTCGCAGAGGTAGAAGACGTCGACCGCCTGGGGCCCGACCGTGTCGATGTGCGCCGAGCGCACCGTCATGCCCAGGTCTGCCACGACGGTGAGCACCTGGTGCAGCAGGCCCGGACGGTCGCCCGCCCGCACCTCCAGCACCGTCGCGCTGCGCGAGGCCCGCGGACGGATGGCGACCGACGGCGCCAGCGCGTCGGCCGGGATGCGCTCCAGTCGCCGGGTGTCTGCCTGGCCCCGGGCGACCACCTCGAAGCGCTGCCGCAGCACCGCCGCGTCCAGGTCTGCCGCGTCCACCTCCCACTCCGAGACTCCCCACTCGACCCCGGTCACGGGGTCGACCTGCGACCAGGCGTGGGCGCCGCGCACCGACACCCGGTGCAACCCGAGCACGGCCGCGACGTCGGCGAGCACACAAAATCAAAAAGCTTCTGAAACGTCTTACGCTCAATTTTCATTGGCACATGCTTTTTATTAAATACGATACAGTGCTCATTATAATAAACATACGGAGAATACTGAAATCCCCAGGGTTCTTCATTAATTGTAATCGGAATAATGCGGTGTGTCTCACGTGCAGGATGGTCTGCTCTTCCTGCATACCCCTCATTCTCTGCACAAAGCTGGCACTTCGGATAGGCTACGGAAGCAGCCTTTCCTGCTGCCGCAATCGCCTTCGGATCCTTTTCCGGCTTCGCTAAATTGATGGAAATATCAATTTCCCCATATCTGCTTGATACAGACCATCGAATATCCTTTTTGATGCGATATCTGCGGATATAATCACTGTCACAGGAAAACTTGTAAAACCAATCGGTTGCTCTCTTGATGTCTTCTTCTGCAAGAGTTGCAAATGTATGCTGCACTGTCGCCGGTCTTGGAAGTAGCGCGTTCATAAGCTTTGTGTCAAACAAATCCCGGAACACTACAGAATCCCCCTGTAAAAGCTGCTTTTCAGCCGCAACATCAAGCAGTTCTCCGAGGACACTCTCCAGGTCAATCTGTGAAACACCATCTGCTGTGGCTTTTGTTTCAAGAAATCTGCTCATAGTCTCTTCGGTCGGTGCAAATGCATCTTCACCAAGAAGATCTAACAACAGATTTGCGGTATACTGTTTTTCTTCAATGGGTGTCAGCCCGGTCTCTATGCCATAGATTACCAAATCACATATTCTGTTTGATATCTGTTCTGTCGTATACATGGTTTTTTCCTTCTTTACTCTATAGTGAACTTGTATCCAAAAATTCAAACTGTGTAAAGAACTCATTTACGCGTTCCTTAATGATTGCAACACCGCCGGCTTTTTTTGCTTCAATATTTAACGGCATAATCGGATCATGCAAGGACATGCGAAGAAGCAACCATCCCTTTACCTCCTCATCATCAAAGGAAATACGAATTCCCTCATAATTATTCGGTACTATCTGAAATTTCTCCTGCCAACTGCTATACTCCATGAATTCCTGAAGAACCATTTCTCCATAACCCTTAAAGTCTTCTGCCTGAATCTTTAAGCGATACTCTGCTGCATCTTCCGGCTCCTTTAGTGCGGCAATCATATCCTCTAACTTTTTGCCCTCACGCTTTGCTCTTGCAGCCTCAATGATAATTTTTACACTCAGATAAGTCGGAGGCC
>JAZQNT010000616.1:0-2140 GCA_045627505.1 Nocardioides sp. | reverse complement strand
CGCCGAGGTGGTCCGGGGGTCCAGCACGTCTCCGGCCGAGCTGCGTCGCTGGCGGGGCCCGGCGGAACGCACGCGGCCCAGCGACACCACCAGCAGCAGTGCCAGGACGAAGACCACTGTCACCACGGCCAGGGCGCTGGGACTGGAGAGCGAGTCGACGCGTTCGAACAGCCCGCCCAGCAGGTCCTCGAGCCAGCCCATCACGCGTTGCAGCACCCCCTCCTGCTCGTACTCGGGGGCCAGGAGCTCGCGCCGCAGCAGGTTGCGCGCCTGGTCGGGTGGCAGGTCGGACGGCAGCTCCGTGGCCACGTGGGCAGGCACCGACTCACTCCCCGCGCGCGCCCGCGCGCTGCAGGAGTTCGACGTCGAAGGCTTCCTTGCGCATCCGCAGGTCCACGTGCAGCAGTGCCCCGAGGGTGGCGCTGAACGGGGTGACCAGAGCAGTGGTCAGCACGAGCGAGATGCCCTGACCGGCCGCCTCGGCGAAGAAGGAAGCAGCGGAACCGGCGCCGGTGAGGCTTGGCAGGAGGGCCAGGACGGTCACCGGCAGACTCACCATCCCGGCGATGATCTGGAGCACCAGGGTCACCAGCAGCATGATCCCGAGCAGCCGCCAGAAGTAGCCCTTGGTGAGCGAGGAGGAGCGGGAGAGCGCGGCGAAGACTCGCTGTCCCTCCAGGGCGATCACCGGCGTCACGACGAGCTGCAGGCGGACCCACACCCAGCTCAGGGCCGCCAGCAGGGCCGCACCGCCGAGGAGGCCGACGGAGATGCCGGCCGGCCAGCCACCCGTGAGGGAGGCGACGACCACCAGGACGACGTAGGTGACGACCAGCAGCAGCATCGCGGTGCCCGTCACCACGGCGGCCCCGACCAGGCGCCAGCGCTGTCCGCGGGTCGCCCGCCATGCCTCGGCCATGGTCATGGTGCGTCCCAGCACGGCTGCAGCGGTGACGTGCGCGCACATCCCGGCGACCAGGATCGTGGCCAGCGTCTGCAGCAGCACGCCCAGCAGCCAGGAGGCGAGGGTGATGCCGAGCAGGACGGCCTCGGTGTCCCCGAGGGGGACATCCGGATCGTCCCAGGAGCTCAGGTCCGCGAGCATGGAGGTACCCGCGGTGACGGCCAGCGGCAGGAGCAGTGTGACCACGGAGGCCAGCAGAGCCGCTCCGACGGTGGCGGAGGCGTTGCGGCGCACGATGCGGACGGCGCCGTCGACGAGGTCGCCGAGCCGCAGCGGACGAAGCGGGACGGCACCGGGACGGGCCACGGGGGCAGGTGCCTGCCAGCCGCCGTGCAGTGGCGGGCCCGGCGGGAACTGGCCCGGCGGGATCTGGCCCGGCGGGATCTGGCCCGGGGGGATCTGACCCGGCGGGATCTGGCCGGGAAAAGAATCCTGACCGGGATTGGGCACGCCTGCCCCGGGAGGTGGATACTGAGGGTCTTGCATGAGCGCCATCCAACCAGTTGGGCCCGCTTCCCCGGACACACCTCGGGGGAATGAGCACGATTTGGTCTCGACGGTGTTCCTCTGCGAAGATGGATAAGTTGCTCCGGCGGGTCGCCGGGGTGCGTCACCACCTTGACTTCTGAATCGCGTCTCCTGATGGCCACTGCCGTGGCCGTCGAGTTTCCTGACTTTGGTTGTTCTTGCGTGCTGGTGCACCGCCCTGAACCATCAGGAACCGAGACCCGATCGGCCCGTCGAACCGGCGGGTGCCACAGAAAGAATCAGTCGCCGACCCCAGGTCTGTGCCGCAGGGAAATCTGCGACACGCCCGACCGCGGGGGTCGAGGAACTGAGTGGAGAGCAAGGCGGTGCGGACCCACCCGGGACCCGTGTCGAGAAATCTGACAAGGACGCGGCGCCCCCAGGGGTGCGAGAGTAAGGACGAGAGAGACCTATGGCGGGACAGAAGATCCGCATCAGGCTCAAGGCCTATGACCACGAGGTGATCGACACCTCGGCGCGCAAGATCGTGGACACCGTCACCCGTACGGGTGCAAAGGTCGCCGGCCCCGTGCCGCTGCCGACCGAGAAGAACGTGTACTGCGTCATTCGCTCGCCCCACAAGTACAAGGACTCGCGCGAGCACTTCGAGATGCGCACGCACAAGCGCCTCATCGACATCATCGACCC
>JAZQNT010000615.1:0-3318 GCA_045627505.1 Nocardioides sp. | reverse complement strand
CGTGACGTCTCGAAGGACCGATCGTCGGAATCGGGCAGAACTGCGCAGCCCACGCCCGGCGCGCCGCACGCATGCGTGAACTGACCTGACCGGACTGGTACGAATGGTCCGACCTGTGACCGGAGGGACGGAGACGCACCGATGAACGTCAAGAAATTGCCCCTCATCGTGCTCCTGGCCTTCCTCCTCTTCTGGCTCTTCCAGGACCCGACAGGACTGGCCGACTCCTCGGAGACACTGTTCGCCTCCGCCTGGCAGCTGGTGGCGGGCCTGTTCGACGCGATGCTCGACTTCGTGACCGCGCTGTGAGGTGGCGAGCGTGGGCGTGCTCTCGGGCCTGACCGACCCGGACGTGACCCAGTACCTCCTCCGGGACGAGGGGGAGGTGGTGGTTGACGAGGTGCGGCACCACTGGGCCGCCTACGGGCGTGCGGTCGCCGAGTTCCTCGTCGGAGGCGTGGTGCTGGGCATCGTGCCGTTCGCGAAGGTGGACGCCGCCTGGCTCCCGCTGCTGGTCGGCCTGCTGCTGTGGAGCCGGGCCGCGTGGTTGGCGATGGTCGTGCACATGGACCGGTTCGTGGTCACCAACATGCGGGTCTTCCGCGTCCACGGGGTGCTCGACCGCAGGGCCGCCACGATGCCCCTCTCACGCATCCTCGACATCACGGTGAGCAAGCCCGTGCTGGGACGTCTGCTCGGGTACGGACACTTCTGCTTCGAGTCCGCCGCCCAGGAGCAGGGGCTGCGCGACATCAGGTTCGTCGGACGTCCCACCGAGCGCGACCAGAAGATCCAGCGAGTCGTCCAGCGTGCCGGGCTCAGGGGCCCGAGGCTCCCGAACTGAGCCGGGGCTGCGGACGCCGGTCGGGCGTGTGCGCGGGGATCGATCAGGGGGAAGGGCCCCGGGGGAGACGCGTCAGCGCGCGACGTCGGCCAGCAGCGTGTGCCCCGAAAGCCCGGCGCTGCCCCCGCTGGCGAGGAAGAGTGTGACCGGGGTGCTGGCGTCATGTACGTCGGCCGGCTCGGTGCGGTCCCGGGTGAGCAGCGTGCCGGGACCGGACGAGGTCGGCGAGCTCGCCGTCGCCTGCCGACGTCCCTGGCTGGGGACGCGTGGCGACGGGGACAGCACGGTGTTCACGCGGGCGCCGAGGCGCGCCCACGCGCGTCCAGCCTGTGCGGTCTGGGCACGCAGCTCAGCCTCCGCCTCCGCCGGGGAGAGCGCGAGCTCGAACCACGCCAAGGTGCGCGAGGTGTGGATCACCGCTCCGCCGCCGGGAACGGTGGACGCGCAGAGCCGCGGACGCAGTTGCTGGGTCAGTCGCTGCGGGCCCACGAAACCGAGGCGCGCGGAATGGACCAGGAACTCACGTTCGTGTTCCTCGAGGGCGCCGGGAAGCCGGGCGCCGGCGGCGTTGACCAGGACGTCCACGCTGCCGATCCGCTCGACGAACGAGTCGATGGCGTCGCTGTTGACGAGCTGCAGCTGGTGGTAGTCGAAGTCCAGCAGGTCGGTGTCGTAGAGCGAGGGCAGGATCTTCGTGCCGGTCACCGAGACCCGCGCCCCCGCATCGAGGAAGGCGCGGGCGAGGACCAGTCCCGCGCCCTTCGTGCCGCCGGTCACCAACACGTGGCGACCCGTGAAATCGAAACCGACGTCGAGCATCGGACGTCCCCTCCCGTTGCACTGTCGTCGAGCAGGCGCCAAGGCCCCGCCTGAGCCCTCTCGCGCCGTTCGGCCCCCACGAGCGGACGGTCGTGTTCTACCAGTGCCACGAGTGGGCGAGGAAGGGATGTGGACGGGCAATGACCGATACAGGGGACGCGCCATTGGGAAGCTGCCGGCGGGAAGGTGCCGGCGGGAAGCCGTCGGTGAGAACCAGACGCGTGCGGAAGCCGGACACCGGGTGCGCGCCCATGGGGTCATCCGCGACAATGACCCCATGACCCAGCAGCCCTTCAGCCGTCCTGGTGCCATCGACCTCTCCGCGCTGCGCGGTCCTGCCGCGCCTGCCCGCCCCGGTGCGACCGGCTCCGGTGATGGCTCCGCCCCCGCAGCCTCGACCAGCGCCTATGCCGTGGTCGTCGACGAACAGAACTTCCAGGGGGTGCTCGAGGCGAGCATGACCGCTCCGGTCCTGCTCGTCTTCTACTCACGCACCCGTATGCCCGAGACCGCCCAGCTGGCCGACGACATGGAGACCCTGGCGGACGAGTTCGAGGGCCGTTTCCTGGTCGGCCTCGTCGACGTCGAGACCGTCCCCGCGATCGCCCAGGCCATGCAGATCCCGGCTGTGCCGCTGGTGGTCGCGGTGGTGGACGGCCGCCCGATGCCGCTGTTCCAGGAGGTGGCCCCGATCGACCAGGTCCGCGACGCACTGACCCAGATCGGTCAGCAGCTCACGGTGCAGGGCATCACCGGGCGCCACCAGCCTCGGCACGCCCAGGTGGAGGGCGAGGACGGCTCCGGGGTGGATCCGCGCTACGCGCCTGCCCAGGAGGCACTCGCTGCGGGTGACGTGGACACGGCCGTGGCGGAGTACCAGTCGTTGGTCGACGCGAACCCCGCGGACGTCGAGGCGGCGGTCGGTCTCGCGCGCGCGAAGCTGATCAAGCGCACCCGTGGTGTGGACCTGCAGCAGGCCCGCGCCGCTGCGGCGAGCGCACCCGACGACGTCGAGGCACAGATCGTGGTGGCCGACCTGGACGTCCTCGGGGGCCACGTGGAGGACGCCTTCGCTCGACTCACCGAGCTGGTGCGCCGCACGTCGGGCGACGAGCGTGCTCGCGCCCGGGAGCACCTGCTCGAACTGTTCGCAGTGGTCGGGGCGGAGGACCCCCGCGTCCTGCGTGGACGTCAGAACCTCGCCTCGGCGCTCTTCTGACCGAGACCGTCGACGAAATGCGATCGGCCCCGGTCACAGCGAGGTGGTCGGGGCCGATCGCCGTCTCAGGCGTGCGGTCGCGGGTCTTCCCAGAGCACTCCGGACTCGGTGTAGGCGGCTCCTCGCGTCAGCGCCTCCAGCGCCTGCTCGACCCGTCGGGCCGTGAAGTCCGCCGCACGCTCCCTGACCTCCTCCGCCGTGCAGAAGTGGATGGCCCGGATCTCCTTGGGATCGAGCACTGCGTGTGACAGCGCACCCGGGGCCAGTACCCCGCCGTCGAAGACGAGGCACAGCGCGTCGTCCCACCCGCTCCACGGCGGCAGCCAGTCGGTGAGGACCAGCGGGCCCGGCTTCACGACCACTCAAAGATTGAAATCGTACGCATCGATACTCCCGAGCACAGTGCTGATAGCCACAAGGAGATGTTGGCTCATGT
>JAZQNT010000614.1:0-2950 GCA_045627505.1 Nocardioides sp. | reverse complement strand
TCGGCCAACGCTGCGTCGTACCCCATGGACACCTCCCGTACCGGACCTCGGCCTCTGAGCAGACCGATTCCGTGAGCGGACCTCTTCCTCACCTCACGCTAAGCCTCGGCACGAGTGCGTCGCCAGCCGTTCACCCACCAGCCGTTCACCCACCAGCCGTTCACAGGGGCAGACGGATGAAGGGGAGGAAGGTCGTCACCCAGTCCAGTCGCTCATCGAGCCAGCCAAGCAGACCCAACGAGCTCGTGATCGAGGCCGGCGGGTTGCTGAGCAGCGTGTCCGCCCGGAGCAGCCGCTCGAAGTCGATCTCGACCGGTCCCGTGCGCGGGTTGCCCTGACGGTCGACGAACTCGACCCCTGCCGTCCGGAGCACCGAGACCACCTCCTGGGCCAAGATCCCGTAGCCGACCGTCGTGGGGTGCACGCCGTCGAGGGAGAACAGCCCTCCATCGGTCCGACCTTCCGGTCCCGAGCGGAAGAACCGCGTGTTGGGCGCCGGATCCAGTTGCTGCAGGGCAGCGGGCAACTCGTACGGCTCCCACCAGGTCGGGCGCGCCCACGGGCTGGTCAGGTAGCGACGTGCGGCGAGGCGGTCGAGCAGCCCGCCCATGTCGAACAGGTACCAGTCGAGGCCCGCCCGGCGCGCCTCCCGGACCGAGGCGATGATCGTCTCGTTGTAGGCGTCGATCGCGGAATCGATTCCACGCACCTCCTGCTCGGTCAGGTGCGGGTCGCGCAGGGGGTCGAAGTCCTCGTCGGTGATCCAGGGACGCGTGTAGTGGGCGAAGTAGCGCGAGTCCGGCCGCACCTTGCGGTCGACGCCACGGGCGATCGGCGCGATCGTGACCGACGGGACCGTCGCCAGCACGACGTGCTGCGCCGTGATGGTGCGCAACTTCGCCTCCAGGGCCGCCCAGTCGGCCCGAAAGGCGCTCGGACGCCACAGGTTGCGTCCCCTGCGAGCCACGCGGCGCTGCTCCAGGGTCAAGTCCTCGTACCCCACCGGAGTCCAGGCCGGCTCGAGTGAGAGCACGGAGCCCAGGGCGTTGTTCGAGCCGAGGACGACCACCAGCGTCT
This sequence comes from Nocardioides sp., assembly GCA_045627505.1. Lineage (GTDB taxonomy): Bacteria > Actinomycetota > Actinomycetes > Propionibacteriales > Nocardioidaceae > Nocardioides. The sequence goes on along the minus strand of JAZQNT010000614.1, from coordinate 1,873 downwards.
CCACGCCCTCGGTGGCGGCGAGCTCTGCGACGGAGTCGGGCACGGTGCGGCCCGGAGAACCGTGCTCCACACCGCCCGGGCCCACACCACCCAGGCCCACACCACCCGGGCCCACACCACCCTGGAAGACCCCACCCGGTCCCACACGACTCGGGAACGCACCACCGGGGCCCACCCCGCTGGTCGCTGAACTACTGGGCGCTGAACTGCTTGGCGCCGAACTGCTGGGGGCTGAACCGCTGGGGGCCGCGATCTGCTGGGCCACGCGGTGCAGGATCGGCCACGCCGCCCGGGCGGCGTGGTGCTCAACCAGTTGGGCCAGGAAGTCGTCATGCGCAGGCAAGGCCAACTGCTCCATGATCGTGGCCTCGGTGGTGAGCAAGGGATCCAGCACGTCCCAGCCGTAGACCGCCGTGTTGTGGAACGGCCTCCCGTCGGCCGGTGGAACCGCTCCTGGCCCCCGCTCCCAGTGGTCCTCGATGTCGTCCATGTATCCGCGCAACCACGGGCCGGCCCGGAAGGTCTCCAGCAGGTCGAGGCTGCTGCCGAACCGCCGCTCGAACGCCCGAGCCAACCGCTCGAGGTCGAGCGGCAGCCCGCCGGGCCCCGAGGGCCACTCATAGGTGGGAAAGGTGAACTGCCGTGCCGTGAGGCCCAGCTCGTACGCCGTGATCGCTGGCCAGGAGAGGTCGGTCCGGTGCACGGCACCGCTCATGAACCCGTGCGTGAGCGAGTCTCCGACGGTGACCAGACGGTGACGAACCGGCCCGACCGGCTTGGCCGTGACCGGGACCCCGAGTGTCGGGTCCGCCTCGGGGCGACGCGGCTCGTCGTGAATCTCCACCTCAGGTGGGATCGGTTCTCGCGCAGCCACGGCACCCCCCTCGGGGCCCACCCCCTCGGGCCCGCATGGCCAAGGACTCTACGCCCGTCACGCGGCGGGACGCCACGGTCGTTGGCAAGCCCTGACGACGTGTGCAGTTGCGGGGATGCTCAGCCTCGTTCCCTCGCAACCGCACACGTCGCGTGCCGGGTCAACGCCAGCCGAGACCCGGGGCCACGTCACGCACCACCGTCTCGAGCAGGCGGGCGTTGTAGGCGACGCCCAACTGGTTCGGGACCGTGAGGAGCACGGTGTCGGCGAGCTTGACCGCCTCGTCGTCCGCGAGCTGCGCCACCAACGCGTCGGGCTCGCCGGCGTAGGAGCGGCCGAAGACGGCGCGGTGGTTCTGCTCGATCATGCCCACCTGGTCACGCGACTCGGCGTCGCCACCGAAGTACATCCGGTCCTCGTCGGTGGTGATCGGCATGATTGAGCGGCTCACCGAGATCCTCGGGGTGAAGCCGTGGTCGTGCCGGGCCCACTCCTCCAGGTATGCCTCGATCTGCTTGCGTTGCTGGACGTGGAACGGCTCCCCCGACTCGTCGGTGACCAAGGTCGAACTCATCAGGTTCATCCCCTGGGCAGCCGTCCACCGAGCCGTCTCGACACCGGCCGCGCCCCACCAGATGCGCTGACGCAGGCCGGGCGAGTGCGGTTCGAGGCGCAGCAGACCGGGCGGGTTGGGGAACATCGGACGCGGGTTCGGCTGGGCGAAGCCCTGGCCCTTGAGCAGCTCCAGCAGCACGGCGGTGTGCCGCCGGGCCATGTCCGCCTCGCTCTCCCCCTCCGCCGGGGCGTACCCGAAGTAGCGCCAGCCGTCGACCACTTGCTCCGGTGATCCCCGGCTGATCCCGAGCTGCAGCCTGCCCCCGGAGATCAGGTCGGCGGCGCCCGCGTCCTCGGCCATGTACATGGGGTTCCCCTTATGTCACTTGTGTCTGTTACGGTGGACCTGTGAACAAGCGCCTCAAGCACGCTCCCCGCTGCCTC
>JAZQNT010000613.1:0-3890 GCA_045627505.1 Nocardioides sp. | reverse complement strand
GCATCATCCTTGAATCCGACAATCACGCGGTTCTTCGCGGCATCCAGCGCGACAACGTAGTAGGGCGTTCCGCCGCCGATGCCTGGACCAACCACTCCGCGCGCCGCAAGCGCAAGCTGCTGCTGAACCGCGTGGAGATCGACAAGATCGAGCGGCGGGTCAACGAGAAGGGCCTGACGGTGGTGCCGCTCTCGCTGTACTTCAAGGACGGCCGGGCGAAGGTCGAGCTGGCGCTGGCCAAGGGCAAGAAGGCCTACGACAAGCGCCACACGCTGGCCGAGAAGCAGGCCAACCGGGAGAAGGAGATGGCGATCCAGCGTCGCCTGAAGGGTCACAAGGACTGACCTCCCGGACGCGCGTCCGGGCGTACGCTCCGTCCATCCCGGTCGGTGACGATCGCGGGATCGCCGGAGGGAGACGGACATGCTGCTCGACGCACCGGACGGGGCGGACCCGCTCGCCGGGTACCCGGACGTCGCCGAGGTGGCGTCCTGGGAGGGAACCCACCCGGACGCCCCGGAGGTGCGGGTCTGGACCGACCGGATCGGGTTGCCGGGGCTGTTCGACGTCCACACGCACTTCCTGCCGCCGCGGGTGATGGCCAAGGTGCGGGCGCAGTTCGACTCGGCCGGGCCGTTGATCGGCAGGCCCTGGCCGCTGCGCTACCGCGACGACGAGGACGTGCTGGCCGGGGTGCTCGCCGACTTCGGGGTGCGCCGGTTCTCGGCCCTGCCGTACGCGCACCGGCCGGGGATGGCGGAGTTCCTCAACGACTGGGCGGCCGAGTTCGCGCTGCGGACGCCGTCAGCCCTGCACTGCGGGACCTTCTTCCCCGAGGAGGGCGCGGCCGGCTACACCCGGGAGCGGATCGAGTCGGGGCTGCAGCTGTTCAAGGTGCACGTCCAGGTGGGGGCCTTCCACGTCACCGACCCCTTGCTGGACGAGGTGTGGGGCGTCGTGGCCGAGGCCGGGACGCCGGTGGTGCTGCACGCCGGCAGCGGTCCGGTCCCGACCGAGCACACTGGCCCGGGACCGGTGGCCGAGCTGTTGCGTCGCCACCCGAGGTTGACGCTGGTCCTGGCACACATGGGCGCACCGGAGTACCGGGAGTTCCTTGAGCTGGCCGAGACCCACGAGCACGTCCACCTCGACACCACGATGGCGTTCACCCGGTTCTTCACCGCCATGGGCGGGGAGTTCCCGGCCGACCTGGTGCCGCGTCTGGCCGCGCTGGAGCCGAAGGTGCTGCTGGGCTCGGACTTCCCGAACATCCCCTACCCCTACGTGCACCAGCTGGAGTCCCTGGAGTCGCTGGTCGTCGGCGCCCCCGAGCTGGGGGAGAGGTGGCTGCGCTCGGTGTGCTGGGAGAACGGAACTCGTCTGTTCGGTCCGCCCCAGAACCGGGCCCGAGCCGGACGTGGTCCCAGCGCTGGGCTGGGCGGGTTACACTGACCTCAGTTTGAAAACTCAAGAGGGGCTGATCGGTTTCGACTTGGGACGTTAGTTCCAGGGGAAGCGGGTCGAGAAGCCAGCGTCATCTCGTAAACGATCGCTGGAAACTTATAGTTGCCAACTCCAAGCGCAACGACTTCGCTCTCGCTGCCTGAGCAGTGATCGAAGGGTCTGACCGGGTATCTGTCCTCGTCCCGGAGCCAGGCCTCATCTAGAGGACTTGCTGATCACTCTCTGTCAGGAGGGGTGATCGGGACTTTTTCCTGACTGAGCCCGTCGGTGATGTGTCTGTGCAAGCACCGGGGCCGAGAAAAGCGCTACCACCGACTACACCCGTAGAAGACCTGGGGCAGCGCTCGAGGACCGGGGTTCGATTCCCCGCAGCTCCACCACACCACCATCAACCATGGGGTCTTCGCAGATTGAGCGTGGATTCTTTGCAGTTGTCGTTCCCGGTGAGTCACACCACCGAGAACCAGCCCTCTTGAACCGGAGCCGGCCTGACATCGTCAGGCCGGCTCTCGTGTTGACGGTCCGTCATGCCTGGGAGCAATGACCCGGCGAAGGACTAGCATCCATCACGTGGGTGGTTCTCCGGAGGGATTCGAGTACGTCCGCCGTGCCGACGGCAGTGTGGTCATCACGCACCACGGCCGGGTGGCGGCGAAGCTGCGAGGCGGTCGCGCCTCGGAGTTCCTCGCCGAGGTCGAGGACGATCCCCAGATGGCCATGGCCCGGTGGACCGGGAACTACCGGCACGGCAACGAGCGGGTGGCTCGCCAGCATCCCCGCAACAGGCGCTGAACGGCCCGCCTCCCCAGTCCGACGTCACGCCTGCTGGGTGACCCGCGCATGTTCCGGCGCGAGCGATGCCCGCAGGTGCTCGCGGATGCCCTGCATGCGCTTGCGGGCGGCGGCTTCGCCGAGGCCCATGACGGTCGCAGCCGCCTTGGTCGCAAAGCCTTCCCAGTAGACGAGCCGGACGAGCTCCTGGTCGTCCTCGGAGAGCGTCGCGAGAGCCTTGCGCAGCAGGAACTGCCTCTCGGTGTCGACCCCTGGGTCGAGGGAGGTCGGCAGCGCCTGCAGACGGTTGGCGAGTGCCGACCGGCGCACCATCCCTCGACGGTGGTTCGCCGTCGTTCGTCGGGCGATCGCCAGCAGCCACCAGAACGCCTCGTCGTCGTCGGCGGGCATCGCCCGGACCCGACGCCAGGCGGTGAGCAACGTCTCCGCGGCCACGTCCGGCGCGTCCGCGGGGTCGACCCGGCGTAGGAGATAGGCCATCAGCCGCTCGCCGTAGTTGGCCGCGAGGTCCTCGAACCTGGCGGCCAACTCGTCGCGACGCGTCACCGGTCGCCTTCGGGTGCGGTCCCGAAGCCGTTGGTGCAGTGGGTGCGGTACTCCGCTCGGACCGACCCGCGACTGTCCGGGACCGCGGAGATTCCCTCGTGGTCCTCCAGCCGGCGGACGCCGTCCCCGTCGTCGACGAAGGCCAGCTGATCGCTGACGATCCCGAGGGCGGTCGTGGCATCGGGCTCGGGGACCTCGCCGGCAAGGTACGCCCGCTCCCACTGGCAGTAGGCATAGGCCAGGTACGCCACGGTGGCGCCGCTGCGCTGCATCTGGGCAGGCAGCGCGGTCGCGTTCCCGGCTGCGCGGACGGCACCGCGGTCCAGAACGTAGTTCCCTTTCTGTCGTAGGCCGGGGTCAGTCTGCAGAACGCGGGCGACCAAGGCCGTCGCGTCTTCCAGCGTGACGCCGGTCGGCAGCGGCAGCCCGTCGGGGGCGAACGTCTCCGCGACCAGCGACAGGTCGTCGGCGGTCGCTGCCGGGGGCGCGCTGGGCCCGCCGACGGACCCGATGCGTTGTCGCCTCCCAGCTGGGCGAGGACGACCGTACTGCCCAGGCACAGCGCGGCCGTGCCGGTGACCAGGACGGGGACGGTGAGGGCGCCTAGGAGGCGGGCACGACGCTGACGCGCGTGCCCTCGCGCATCGTGGACGACCGACCGGGCGGTGGCCGCCATCGCGGGGCCGGTGGCGGTGGGCACGGAGACGCGCGGCGCGGACTCGCGCAGCAACTGGTCGACGTCGTCGCTGGGCATGTTCATGGATTCTCCTCGGACTGTCCGGTACTCACCCTCGGAATGTCCGGCTCGGAGAGAAACGTGACACAAGCGAATCCTCCCGCGGTGGGTGAGCCTCACCCCTCTTGTTCATCAACGACGACGAAGGGCCCCGCCAGCATTCTGCGCGAGCTTTCTTACAGCGTCAACTATTTCAAGTCTGCCGCCGTAGTTTATCGCAATATTGACCTTGATTCTGTTTGCGTCCTTTGAGTTTTCCTCAGCGGTTTCCATAAGGCTCACAATATCGTCGGGCATATCGTCGCGCCTGCCGATAAAGTGCATCTGCATACCCTTGCGGATATTTTCGTTT
>JAZQNT010000612.1:0-3436 GCA_045627505.1 Nocardioides sp. | reverse complement strand
TTCCGGCTTTGGAGGTCAGATGGTCGCTCATGACACAGATGCAGTTATAAATAAACATGGACGGAATCTCATGCATATAGTTCCGTATCTGGGTATAAGCCTCCGATGCATCCGTTTCTTCTCTGGAAGGAGACTTCAGCTCCACCAGAACGACCGGCAGACCGTTGAGGAACAGAAGAACATCGGGACGCTTGTTGCTGTTCTCAATGAAAGTCCATTGATTGGCAGCGATGAAGGAGTTGTTGTCAGGATTTTTGTAGTCTACAAGGTAAACGAGGCCGGAGCGTTCCTCACCCTTGACAAAATAACGCACTTCGATGCCATGCTGAATATAGTCCATGAAGACAGCATTCTTCTGAACCAGTTCGGCATTTTCAAAGTTTTTCAGTTTGAACAGTGCATCAGCAATGGCATCCTCCGGCATAGTCGGGTTGAGCCTCCGCAGTGCGGCATTCAGTTCTTCTTCATATAGACTCGAGCCGATCCCCGGCAGCACCGGTCTCTGAGCAGCGCGCCCCGGCACCGCAGAGCCCGGCACGGCAGGGCACGGGACACAGGACTCAGGACTCGGGCGGGTCGATCTCCGGGTGGTTCAGCTCCTCGACGTTGACGTCCTTGAACGTCAGCACCTTCACGTTTCGGGCGAAGCGGGCCGGCCGGTACATGTCCCAGACCCAGGCGTCGCTCATCGACACCTCGAAGAACACCTCGCCCGACTCGCTGCGTGCCCGCACGTCCACCTGGTTGCACAGGTAGAACCGACGGTCGGTCTCCACGACGTACTTGAACAACGACACCACGTCGCGGTACTCGCGGTAGAGGGTGAGCTCCATCTCGGTCTCGTACTTCTCGAGATCCTCGGCACTCATCCAGCACTCCGCTCGTAGTTCCGGTCCCCGTTCCGGGGCAAGGCGAGCCTAGTCCTCAGCGACCGCCGCCACCTGGAGAACGTTCTGGCCCACCCGGGCGCGGACGCCGGGAAGGCTCCACGAGCGTCGGTGCTGGGCGCAGGGGCCGTACTTCTCCAACCCTGCGATGTGCTCGGGCGAGGCGTACCCCTTGTTGAGGGCGAATCCGTACCCGGTGAACTCCCCGCCGAGCCCCACCATGATCGCGTCACGCTCGGTCTTGGCGAGGATGCTGGCCGCAGCGATGCCGGCGCAGGTGAGGTCGCCCTTGATCTGGGTGCGCACCGGCGGCACCTCGACCCCGGTGTCCGGCGGCCCGTCGAAGAGCAGCATCTGCTCCGGTGGGGTCAGGTAGTCGTGGTTGCCGTCGAGCAGCACCAGGTCCGGACGGACCTCGAGCGCGGCCAACGCCCGGTGCCCGGCCAGCCGCAGGGCGACGGTGATGCCGTGCTCGTCGATCTCGGCCGGGCTCGCGTGGCCCACGGCGTGCGCCACTGCCCACGCCCGGACCAGCGGGGCGAGCTCCTGGCGCGCCGGGGCGGTGAGCAGCTTGGAGTCCTTGACGCCCTTGGGGGCGGTACGAGTCTGCATGTCGACCACCACCATGCCGATGGTCACCGGGCCGGCCAGGGAACCCCGGCCGACCTCGTCGGCGCAGGCGATGCGGGTGAAGCCCTCGCGCAGGATGCTGCGTTCGAGGCGAAGCGAAGGAGGTGCGGAACTCACGGTCAGTCTGCGTCCGGAATGTCGTCGAAGGAGTGGGGGCGGTGCTCGATGCGGGCGTGGCTGAGCGGCCAGATGACGGCTCCCATCCGCCCGACGATGAGGTCGGTGGGCACGAACTCACGGCCCGGGACGCAGTCGGTCTCGGTGCTGCTGCACATGTTGTAGCTGGAGTCCGCGGAGTGGTTGCGGTTGTCTCCCATGACGAAGACGTGGCCCTCGGGGACCGTCATCGACTTCCAGCTGCAGTTGTCCTTCATCGGACCGTTGCAGGGCGAGCTGGCGTCGTCCTTGACGTAGCCCGACTCGTCGATGCTGACGCCGTTGACGAGGATGTTGCCGTCCTCGTCGCAGCACTCGACCTGGTCGCCGGCCACCGCGACGACACGCTTCACCAGGTGACCGCCCTCGGGGTACAGGCCGACCTTGGTCATCAGCTTGGCCAACGGGTTGGTGGGCGCAGCGTTGGCCGAGTCGGGCAGCCAGCCGCCCGGGTCACGGAAGACGATGACGTCTCCGCGCTGCGGTTCGCCCTGCCAGTAGGAGACCTTCTGGACGAGGATCCGGTCGTTCTGGACCAGGCCCGGCTCCATCGACTCCGAGGGGATGTAGAACGCCTGCACGAAGAACGTCTTGACCACGACAGCCATCACCAGCGCCAGGACCAGCAGCAGGATCGACTCCTGCCACAGCGGGAGCTGCTTCCTCTTCTTGGCGCTGGCCCCAGCCACCGGGGCCGTCTCCGCGTCCGTCTCACCAGCGGCGGACGAGCCGCCCGGGGCGCCCCCCGAAGATGCAACAGACCGCGACTCCTCCGCGTCGTCGGGACGGGGGGAGTCGCGGTCTGGTGAAGTCACGCGCTGATGCTATCCATTGACTGGTAGCACGGCCGCTCAGGCCTCGCGACGCTCCTTGATCTTCGCCTTCTTGCCACGCAGGTTGCGCAGGTAGTACAGCTTCGCGCGGCGGACGTCACCACGGGTGACGACCTCGATCTGCTCGAAGATCGGGGAGTGCAGCGGGAAGGTGCGCTCGACACCGACACCGAAGGAAACCTTGCGGACGGTGAAGGTGCGACCGATGCCGGAACCGTGGACACGGATCACGACGCCCTGGAAGACCTGGACACGGGAGCGGCTGCCCTCGATGACCTTGACGTGGACCTTGACGGTGTCACCGGCGCGGAAGTCCGGGATGTCGTCACGCTTGCTGGCGTTGCCGAGCTCGGCAATCACGTTGCTCATTGATGCTCCTCACGGACGCCACAGGTCAGCCGCGGGGTAGTTTCGTGTTCGTCGGCCGCCCGGCGCCGGGTGCATGCTCTCCCCCTGTGGCAGGCGAGCAGTGCGACTCCTCCGCGTGAACATCCCGGAGCGAGCCTCGACAAGGCGGACCAAGGTCGAATTCTGCCAGACATGCGGCTCCCGCGGGAAACCGGTGCGGGAACGACCTCCACCGGACCCCGCGCACGGGACCCAGATCGCCGCCACGGACAGGCAGTCCGACGGCCAGTCCGACGGCCAGTCCGACGGCCAGTCCGACGACCAGTTCGACGGCCAGTTCGACAGCAGGGAGGAGGCGACGAGCGGGCGGGTCAGCGGCGGCGCTTGGCCAGCAGGACCAGGCCGTCCTGCTCACCGGAGCGGCGATAGCCGGCCTTCCGGTAGGCGCGCAGGTTGCGCTCCGACAGCGCCCCGGTACGCAGACTGAACTGCGATGCGTGGGCCGGCGCCGCAGCCTCGATCGCCTCCAGCATCCACCGCCCGAGGCCCTGCTCCTGCAGGTCCGGAGCCACCATCAGGCGA
>JAZQNT010000611.1:0-1600 GCA_045627505.1 Nocardioides sp. | reverse complement strand
ACGACCCCTACTGATCCACCCATCCTGATCCACCCAGCCGCAAGGGCCCGGTCACCTCCAGGTGGCCGGGCCCTTGCGCCTTCGGTTCGCGGGCGCGAACGGCCGGCTCAGCCGCTACCTGTTCAGCCGCTGCCTGGTGGCTCAGTCACTCCCGGCCGGCTCAGTCACTCCCTGCTGGGCGACCACCCGGTCCACGATCTCCTGGAGGAGTCGCTGCGCCTCCTCCTCGGTGAAGTCCGAGCGGCGGACGCGAACACTGATCGTCGCCCCACCTGCAGCCGTGGCCAGCCCCAGGCCCACGGCACGCGGGCCGTTCACCGCGGGGTAGATCGCCATCGACTCGATCCCCTCCCCCGAGAAGAGCCCGAGGTTGGACACGTTCGCCGTGTACCCGAGGCGCTCCTTCAGCCTTCGGACCACCCACGGCCCGATGCCGCCCGCCCGCGTCTCGGGGAAGTCGGGCTCAGGCTCGGCCTCACGGATGGCGCGCGCCACCCGTTCGGTGTCCCAGCCGTGCCGCAGGGGGATGCGCAGATAGGCGGTGTCGCGGTCCGGGGCGTACTCGCCCTGCTCGCGACGCGAGGCGCCCATCACCGTGAGGAACCTGCGGCCCTGTGAGGTCCGGTCCCTGGGCCAGGACCCGTGGACTTCCAGTACCGCGGCGCACAGCATCGCCCCGTTGACCCTTCCGGGGATGCCGGAGCGGCGCACCAGGACCTCCGGGGTGCTCTCCGGTTGGGGCGAAGGAGTCCCCGAGAAGCGGGCCGGGGGGTTCACCAACGCCTCCCCCAGCCTGAGCACCGAGGAGACCAAGAAGCTGCGGCGTGGTCGCCGGTCACCGACGCCCTTCGCCCGGGGGGACAGGTCGCGGTCGAGCAGGGCCGCGGTCAGGGCGACCAGGCCGAAGCCGTCGACCACCCCGTGGTGCGCCGTCACGAACACTGCCCGCCCATCGGAACGGACCAGCACCCGCACGAGACCCTCCGGCCCGAACGGCGCGCACGCACTCACCTCACGGCGCCGGTCCCAGGCCTCCACCGGGACAGGCTCCGGGAGAGGGACAGGACCCAGGTGCGGGTGCCCCGCGAAGAGCGTCTCGAGCCGGACCTTGGCGTCGTCCAGCACGCATGGCTGCTCCAGGACGACCTCCAGCGAGATCCCCCACGTCACATCGGGGTCGCCGTACAACCCGACGACCTTGGCGGCCTGCTTGGCCGCCTCGACCTCCCGCTCGCTGACGCCCACGTCGGCCCTCGCCTTCCCGGGGTGGGGTGGTCGTGCACTCTCGTCGGTGAGTCTCATGCCGTCCGTTCCCTCCATGCCCTGCCCATCGTGCGCTGCCCTCCTGCGCTGCCCTCCTGCGCTGAGACTCCCGCGCTGAGACTCCTGTGCTGGGACTCAGGGCCCCGAAATGCCCGACGCCCCGCCAGACCGTGAAGGTCCGCGGGGCGTCGTGAGGGGAGGGTGTGGCCCGGGCCACGGGTGCCGGGGTCAACCGGCGGTCAGGCTGTCAGGCGTCGGCGGTCTGGGTCTCGGACTGCGGCTCGGACTGGGACAAGTCGGAGGCCAAGCGGTCTTAGGAAGACAATAGAGAGGGACA
>JAZQNT010000610.1:0-3268 GCA_045627505.1 Nocardioides sp. | reverse complement strand
CGCGCGCACGCGTGCGCGTACGCGTACGCGCGAAAAGTGAGGTTCAGACCTCCGCCCTCATTTGCGCCCGTTCCCCGCCGTACCCGTAGCATGGCGACGTTCTCTTCCTCCTCCTCAGGAGTTTCCCGTGGGTTTGAAGTTCCGTCCCGTCGACGCGTCGTTCTACGACCTGTTCAGCGAGTCCGCAAGCCACCTTGTGACCGGCGCCGGCCTCCTGGCCGAGATGCTGGCCGACGGTGCCGACCGCGAGGCCGTGGCCCAGCGCATGCGCGACGCCGAGCACGCCGCCGACGAGACCACGCACCGCATCATCAAGCAGGTCAACTCGACCTTCGTCACCCCGTTCGACCGCGAGGACATCTACTCCCTCGCGTCCGGACTCGACGACATCATGGACATGATGGACGAGGCCGTCGACCTCGTGCTGCTCTACGAGCCGTCGGTCCTGCCGAAGGAGCTCTCCGACCAGGTGGAGGTCATCCAGCGCTGCGCCGAGGTGACCGCCGACGCCATGCCGCGACTGAAGTCGATGCAGGACCTGGCCGAGTTCTGGATCGAGGTCAACCGACTCGAGAACCAGGGCGACAAGATCTTCCGCCGTCAGCTGGCCAGCCTGTTCTCCGGCGCCTACCAGCCGCTCGACGTGCTCAAGCTCAAGGACATCGTGACCTCGCTGGAAGGTGCCGTCGACGCGTTCGAGCGCGTCGCGAACACCGTGGAGCAGATCGCGGTCAAGGAGTCCTGACCCGATGGAAATCGCGATCATCATCGCGGTCGTCGTAGTAGCCCTGATCTTCGATTACACCAACGGCTTCCACGACGCCGCCAACGCGATCGCGACCTCGGTCTCGACGCGTGCCCTGACCCCCCGCGTGGCCCTTGGCATGGCCGCGATCATGAACTTCGTCGGAGCGTTCCTGGGCCAGAAAGTGGCCCACACCGTCTCAGACACCATCGATCCAGGCTCGGGCTCGCATGCCCTGACCATCGTGATGTGCGGCCTGCTGGGCGCCATCGCGTGGAACATGATCACCTGGTACTTCGGCCTGCCGTCGTCGTCCTCCCACGCCCTGATCGGTGGCCTCGTCGGCGCCGGTCTGGCCGCCGGCGTCTACGTCAGCTGGGACACGGTCATCGACAAGGTGGCCCTCCCGATGGTCATCTCGCCGGTTGTGGCGTTCAGCCTCGGCTTCGCCCTGATGCTGGCCATCATGTGGATGTTCCGCAAGGCGAACCCGCACAAGGCACAGCGCGGCTTCCGTGTGGCCCAGACCGTCTCGGCCGCCGCGATGGCGCTGGGCCACGGCCTCCAGGACGCCCAGAAGACAATGGGTGTCATCTTCCTCGCCCTGCTCGCCGGTGAGTACGTGAACCCCGGCGACGACCTCCCGCTGTGGGTGATCTTCGCTGCCGCGACCGCGATCTCGCTGGGCACCTGGTCGGGCGGTTGGCGGATCATGCGCACCCTGGGTCGCCGCATCATCCACCTCGACCCGGCCCGCGGCTTCGCCTCCGAGGCCGTCGCCGCGTCGGTGCTCTACACCACCGCCTACGTGTGGCAGGCGCCGATCTCGACCACTCACACGATCACCTCCGCGGTCATGGGTGTTGGCGCGACCAAGCGGCTCTCGGCCGTCCGGTGGGGTGTCGCGAAGTCGATCCTGGCCGCTTGGGTGCTCACCTTCCCCGCCGCCGGCCTGGTGGCCGCCGGCTCCTACGGAGTGCTGCACCTCTTCCTCCCCTGACGGAGGAACCCCGCGGGCCTCGGCCCGCCCTGGACACCCGCAGGCCCCCGGCACCAGCCGGGGGCCTGCGGCCGTTCTCCGCGGACGTCATAGCAATCGGGGTCCCCACACCCCGAAACCGATGACGTCCCGCGGCGGGTCGGGGACGAGGGCGGGCGCGGGCGAGCGCGGGCGGGGTCACGCCTCACCGCCGCCAGCCACGACGGCGCAACGCCTCCTCGACCTGGGCGAAGAACTGGTCCGGCGCCCACCGGAGCCCGACCAACGGCAGTCGGAGGACGAGCGATCCGGACAGGCTCACCTGGTTGTGCCGCAAGGCGTCGCCGACGAGGTTCTGGGCCCACGTGTGCTGGACGCCGTCCACCTCGAGGACCACTCCGTACCGTCGCCACTCGACGTCCAGGAAGTAGGTGCTGCCCGATCCGCGGCGCAACGCCTGGCGCGAAGGTTCCGGCAAGCCACGTGCCCGGCACTCCCGCGCGACGTCGATCTCGCCCAACGACTCCGCGCCGCCACCCACCTCGAGCACCAACTCGTTCATCAGCATCCGCCGACGGTCACGTCTGACCCTGAGCATCTCGCCGGCCATCGCCGGGGCGGTGGTGAGTCGCTGCTGCACCACCATGGCGACCAGCAACGAGGCCTCGCGGCCGGTGCGGGCCCACAACCCAGCCCGCACCGCGGCCACCTCGTTACGGGTGCGTCGGATGTCGTCTTCCGCGAGGTCCTCGCTCCTCAGGCGGCGCGTCTGCCGCATGTCGCACCACTCCGAGCGCTGCACGGGCGCACCCCGCGGGACCGAGACCCTGATCCGCTCCACGGCGAAGTTCGTGAGACCGGCACGCACCAGTGACGACGCGCCGTCCAAGCAGGCTCGCGGGCCGGCGTCCAGCACGGCGAGCCATTCCAGGGCGCCCTGTCCCAGCGGGCCGGTGTGCAGAGCGAGGCACTGGTGCCCGACCCGCCGCCAGCGTCGGGCCACGACGTCGGCCTCCACCTCGTACCGGGTCAGTCCGGACCGGTAGGCCTGGTGCACGGAGACCACGCCGTCCTGACGTCGGGCGATCTCCGCCAAGGTCTCGCGCCGCCGGTGGCGGCGCTCCACCGCCCGGCCTCGTCCGGCTGCCACGTCGATCGTCATGGCCACGATCGTGGTCGCCCGACGGCTCGGACGCGCGGTCAACCGGCGCCACCTGTGGACGAAGGCTCCCGGCGACCGGATCTCCACAGCCCCCGACCCAGCCCCGCACCCCAACAACAACCTCGGGACGTCATGGGAACTGGGGGCTGGGGACCCCGAAAGCTATGACGTCCCAGCGCACCGGCTGCGGGACGTCATGGGAATCGGGGGCGGGGCACCCCGAAAGCTATGACGTCCGCAAGCGGTGAGGTGCGCGGGGGGCGGGCCCGTCGCCCGCATCCGTTTCAGCGAGGAGACGATCGGACGGCTCACGTGGATCACGGCCGAAGCCGTCGACAAGGACGGAACGGTCAATCCGAACGCCGCGGTGGACGTCGTCTTC
>JAZQNT010000609.1:0-2604 GCA_045627505.1 Nocardioides sp. | reverse complement strand
GCAGAGGTTATGGACGGTGGCGGGAGTGCAGCCGGGGACCCCGAGGACGAAGCTGCGGGTGTGCGGTGCCGACAGGGTGCCGGAGCGTCTGGAGCGGGCCCGGGCCAGGGGGGCCGAGGTGATCGACATGGCGGCGGTCGACGACGTGGGGGAGCAGGTGCGTTCCCTCACCTCGGGGCGCGGGGCGGACTCCGTGGTGGACGCGGTGGGCATGGAGGCCCACGGCTCCCCGGTGACGGAGTGGGCGATGAAGGCGATGGCGTTGGTGCCACGCAAGGCGGCGGCCGGGACCATGCGCCGCGTGGGCAGCGACCGTTCGGCCGCCCTGATGACCGCACTGGACGCGGTGCGACGCGGTGGGACGGTCTCGCTCAGCGGGGTCTACGGCGGCATGACGCAGCCGATGCCGCTGATGCGGATGTTCGACAAGCAGCTCACGCTACGGATGGGCCAGGCCAACGTGCACCACTGGATCCCCGACCTGATGCCGCTGGTCAGCGACGACTCCGACCCGCTGGGGCTCGAGGACTTCGTGACCCACCAGCTGCCGCTCGAGGACGCACCGCAGGCCTACCGCGACTTCCAGCGCAAGGAGAACGGCACGGTCAAGGTGGTCTTCAAGCCGGCGGGGTGACGCTCAGGCTGCGATCCGCGACCAGGCCTCACCCGAGCCAGGTCACCATCGGGCGGCGACGCGGTCACGTGTTGGTCACGACCCCGCCTGCGATGCTGCGGACATCCGGTGCAGAACCCTGAGCAGGCCGTATCGTGAACTCCCGTGAGCAAACTGGGTAGGCCCGCAGGGCCGGCGGCCGACACGTTGACCACCGTTCTCACGGCAGCGCTGGAGCTGCTGCTGACCGAGGGTGGTACCGCGTTGACCCCGTTGCGCCTCCACCAGGCCACCGGCGTGTCGCGCTCCACCATCTACCGGCACTGGGCCACGCCCACCGATGTCCTCGCCGCCCTGATCGAGGTCGCTCCCGGCGTCGAGCGGGTGCAGTCGGGGGACCTGGTCGCCGACCTGCACGCCGAGGTCGACCAGCTCTGCGACCGTCTGCGCGACCGGCCGGTGGGCGCCTTCCTCGCCGCGCTGGTCACCATGTCCGCGGTGGACGAGGCGGCCGTGCCGCTGCGCCAGCGCTACGTGGAGGACCTGGTCGCCCCGTTCCGGGCGCTCGCCGCCACCTCCGAGCTCTCCGAGGAGGGCGCCTCCGACGCGGTCAACGCCATCGTGGCCCCGCTGCTGGTCGATGCCCTGCTGCTCGACCGCGAGGCCTCGCGCGCTCGCGCCCACCGCGCGGTTGACCTGTACTTCCCGCGCGACTGACCTGCTCGGGTGACCCGGGACGAGCGCTCCCGGTGTGCCGGGAGTCGGCGCCGGGCGGGAGCGGCCGGAGTGAGATGCTGTCTCCCGTTTCCGGGGCACCGTGTCCCGCGTGCAGCGAGGAGGCACCCGTGACCAACGTCGTCGGACCCCGCGCCGTCTTCGGCGTCATCGTCCCGAGCACCAACACCGTCGTCGAGCACGACTACTGGCGTGCCGGCATCGAGGGGGTGGCGTTCCGCGCCGGGTCGATGTACATCCCCGACCCCACCATCGACGGTGACGCCGGGTTCGAGGCGCTGCTGACCCAGATCCGGGGATCGATCGACGACGCCGTGCGTGACGTCCTCACCGCGGAGCCCGAGCGGATGGTCATGGGCATGAGCGCCGAGACGTTCTGGGGCGGGACCGCGGGCAACGTCGCCTTCGAGAAGAGGATCAGCGAACGCACCGGCCTGCCCGTGACCACTGGGGCGTCGGCCTGCCGAGAGGCGCTGCGGGTGCTCGGTGCCAAGCGGATTGCCGTCTTCTCGCCGTACCAGCCGGTCGCCGACCGCGAGGTGGGCCGCTTCTTCACCGAGGCCGGGTTCGACGTCACCGCGATCACCGGCCTGCGCTGCCCCACGGCCATGGACATCGCCCGGGTCGAGGAGCCGCGGCTGCGCGAGATGGTCGCTGAGATCGACTCCCCGGAGGTGGACGCGATCGTTCAGGTGGGCACCAACCTGTCGTTCGTGAAGCAGGCCGAGGCCCTCGAGGCCGAGCTGGGCAAGCCGGTGGTGGCGATCAACGCCGCCACCCTCTGGCACGCCCTGCGCGAGCACGGCATCGATGACCAGGTCAGCGGCCACGGATCGCTGCTGCGCGACCACTGATCCGCGGCCCCAGCTTGCGCTGCCCTCCTGCGCTGGGACTACTGCGCTGGGACTGCTGTGCTGAGACTGCTGTGCTGGGACTCAGGGCCTTCCGAAATGCCCGACGCCCCGCCAGACCGTGAAGGTCCGCGGGGCGTCGTGAGGGGAGGGTGTGGACCGGGCCACGGGTGCCGGGGTCAACCGGCGGTCAGGCGTCGGCGGTCTGGGTCTCGGACTGCGGCTCGGACTGGGACTCGGTGGTCTGGGGGGCCGAGTCCTCGGTGCCCAGCACGGCGTTGCGCAGCAACACCTCGGCGTCGTCCTCGGTGATGCCCTTGGACAGCGCCAGCTCGGCCAGGACGAGACGGCTCGACGTCTTGAGCATCTCGCGCTCGTTGGGGGAGAGGCCGTGCTCCTCCTGAC
>JAZQNT010000608.1:0-6828 GCA_045627505.1 Nocardioides sp. | reverse complement strand
AGTTCAGACGAATACGTTCACGGTACATGGATTGTTATCTCAAGGAACGGAAGCAAGATGCGCAGTCTATTCATTTTCAAAGCGCCACGTCCCGCTACCATGGTCGAATGCCTGGGGCGGGGTAGAGCCTTTGGTCGGGATCCTGCGGGAAATAAAAAACCCCGGTAATTTTAGCGCCGGGGTTTTCAGTGTTGAAGAGGCGGGGATGTTACTCGACCGCTTTGACCATATCCTCAATAACTTTTTTGGCGTCGCCGAACACCATCATGGTTTTATCCATGTAGAACAGTTCGTTGTCCAGGCCGGCGTAACCGCTGGCCATGGAGCGCTTGTTGACGATGATGGTCTTGGCCTTGAAGGCTTCCAGGATCGGCATCCCGGCGATGGGTGACTTGGGATCGGTGAAGGGGATGCCGTCCAGGTGTGCGGCGATCCGCCCGGTCAGCGTCGCCTTGTCGCCTCCTGTGCTGATGCCGTGCGTGCGCGCGAGTGCGACGAGCTCGTCCTTGCGCCAGTACCACCGGCCCAGCTCCGCTCCGGTGCTCACGTCCGGTGCGGGTGGTCGGCGGGCGGTGGTGGGGGTCATGGCGGCATTCTCCCCCTGTCGAAGCCCGTGTCGAAGCCCGTGTCGAAGCCGGAGTGGGCAACCGGCACGCAGGCCGCCCCGGCCCGCCGATTTGACCCTGTTTCAGAGCGCTGGGACATTGGAATGAGGGTCGTCCGCGGGGGAGTGGCCCATGAGAGCAGGAAGGTTCTTCGATGGCCAAGGCCCTCTTCGGACACGTGGTGAGTGACTCGCGTGGAGCCGCACGCGTCGGACTCGAGAACGCACGTCTGCGTGCTCGCGTCGCCGACCTGGAGGCGCTCGTCACCCGTCTCCAGGACGAGAACGACCGCCTCGTCGCCGAGCGCGCGGAAGCGCTGACCGCCGACGCTCTGGCCGAGGCGTCCCAGGAGATGCTCCCAGCCTGAGCCGACGTTCCGGCCGCACCGAGAATGCGGCAGGACACCCGTCGGATCCGGAACCGGGTCCGCCTCCAGGAGGCTCCTCGCCGGGTACCTGCCAGGACGCCCAGAAGTGTCGGCACCGGGCGGTAGTGTGTGCCGCGCCGCACGCGAGAGGACGCCGGGATGTACCTGAAGAGCCTGACCCTGAAGGGGTTCAAGTCCTTCGCGTCCGCGACCACCCTCCAACTCGAACCCGGAATCACCTGCATCGTGGGCCCCAACGGGTCCGGCAAGTCCAACGTCGTGGACGCGCTGGCCTGGGTCATGGGGGAGCAGGGAGCCAAGTCGCTGCGCGGCGGCAAGATGGAGGACGTCATCTTCGCCGGCACCTCCGGACGGCCGCCGCTGGGCCGGGCCGAGGTCCAGCTCACCATCGACAACACCGACGGCGCCCTGCCGATCGACTACGCCGAGGTGACGATCAGTCGCACCATGTTCCGCAACGGCGGTTCGGAGTACGCGATCAACGGCACCAAGGCCCGCCTGATCGACGTCCAGGACCTGCTGAGTGACTCCGGCATCGGCCGCGAGATGCACGTGATCGTCGGGCAGGGCCAGCTCGACTCGATCCTGCACGCCACCCCGGAGGACCGTCGCGGGTTCATCGAGGAGGCCGCCGGTGTGCTCAAGCACCGCAAGCGCAAGGAGAAGGCGCTCCGCAAGCTGTCCTCGATGCAGGGCAACCTGGACCGGCTCAACGACCTGATCGGCGAGATCCGACGCCAGCTGAAGCCGCTAGGTCGCCAGGCCGAGGTGGCCCGGCGGGCGCAGGGCGTGCAGGCCGACGTCCGCGACGCCCGCGCCCGGATCGCCGCGGACGACCTGGTGACGGCGCGCACGGCGCTGGAGCAGGAGATGGCCGACGAGTCCGTCCTCCTCGCCCGCAGGGCGGAGGTGGAGGCGGAGCTGGCGCAGGTGCGCGCCGCGGAGTCCGCGCTGGAGGCGGCGCTGCGCGAAGACCTGCCCGCGCTGGCCGCGGCCCAGGAGACGTGGTTCGCCCTGTCGGGGCTCCGTGAGCGGTTCCGCGGCACCCGTTCCCTGGCGCTCGAACGGCTCCGCAACGCCGCCACCCTGGCCGAGGAACCGATGCACACCGGCCGCGACCCCGAGCGGCTCGAGGCCGACGCCGCCCGGATGCGTGCCGATGAGGCCCAGATCGCAGCCGAGGTCGAGGCACTGCGTACGTCGCTGGAGGAGGCCGTGTCCACCCGCAGGGCGGGCGAGGACGCGGCCGCCGAGGAGGACCGCCGGGTACTGGCCGCGCAGCGCGCCGCAGCCGACCGACGCGAGGGGCTGGCCCGCTTGTCCGGTCAGGTGGACTCGATGCGGAGCCGGGTGGAGTCCTCCGACGACGAGATCGGACGTCTGGAGGCGGCTCGGGCCGAGGCCGATGCCCGGGCGGAGCAGGCCCAGAAGGAGTTCACCGCGCTGGAGACGCAGGTGGCCGGTCTCGACGCCGGGGAGGAAGGGCTCGACGCCGAGCACGAGAAGGCGTCGGCCTCCCTCGACGAGGTCGAGGCGGGGCTGGCCGGGCTGCGTGGGCAGCTGGCGACCGCCGAGCGTGACCGCACCGCGCTGGCCGCGCGCCGGGACGCCCTTGCGATGGGTCTGGACCGGAAGGACGGTGCCGGTGCCCTGGCTGCGGCCGATGTGCCGGGGCTCCTGGGCTCGCTGGCTTCGCTGCTGGGGGTGCGTACCGGGCACGAGACCGCGGTTGCCGCGGCGCTGGGACAGGCCGCGGACGCGGTGGTCGTCGCCGACCTCGCGGCCGCGGTCATGGCCGTGGAGCACCTCAAGCGGCACGACCTGGGGCGTGCCGGGATCGTGGTCGGGGGCGACCCCGACAGGACGAGGGCGGCGGCACCGGCTGAGCTGCCCGAGGACGTCGCCTCCCTCCCAGGCACCTGTTGGGCGCTCGACCAGGTGGAGTCCCCGGTGCACCTGGCGGAAGCCGTGGGGCAGTTGCTCACGGACGTCGTCCTGGTCCCTGACCTGGGTGTTGCCCGGGCCGTGGTGACCGCGCACCCCGACCTGCGGGCGGTGACCGCTGAGGGTGACGTCCTCGGCGTGCACGCGGTCCGCGGCGGTTCGGGTGCGCAACCCTCGCTGCTCGAGACCCAGGCCGCACACGACGAGGCCGTGGCCGACCTGGCCGAGGCGACCACTCGCGCCGAGCGGCTGGGGTTCGCCATCTCCGGGCTCGAGGCCCGCCGGCTCGACGCGCTCAAGCGGGTGGACGTCGCGTTGGCGCGGCTGCACGAGTCGGACGCGCATCTTGCCGCCGTCGCCGAGGAACTCGCCCAGCTCGGTTCCGCAGCCCGCTCCGCGCGGGCCGAGGCCGAACGCCTGGACCAGGCGATCACGGCCGCCGCGGCGGCGAAGGAGACCTCGCGCCACGCCCTCGAGGAGCTCGAGTCCCGGCTGTCGCACGCCGAGGAGGCCCCGGCCGAGGAGGTGGACACCTCCGCCCGCGAGGCGTTGGCCCAGGCCGCCCGAGACGCCCGGCAGGCCGAGATGGACGCCAGGCTCGCGCTGCGGACCGCGGAGGAGCGGGCCCGCGCGATCAACGGGCGGGCCGACGCGCTGCTGCGTCAGGCCAAGGCGGAGCGTGACCACCGGGCCACCGCCCAGGAGCGACGCAACCGCCTGGTCCGCGAGGGCCGTGCCGCGGAGGCGGTCCAGCACGCGAGCGAGGTGGTGCTGCACCTGCTCGAGGGTTCGGTGAACGAGGCATCGGAGGCGCGCAGCCAGATCGAGCGCTCCCGCCACGACCGGGAACAACGCCTGCTCAGCACGCGAGCCCGTCTCCGCGACCTGGGGCGCGAGCTCGACGAGCTGGTCAACTCCGCCCACCGCGACGAGCTCGCCCGGGCGCAGCAACAGATGCGGATCCAGCAGATGGAGGAGCGGGCGGTCGAGGACCTCGGCATCGCCCCCGACGTGCTGGTGGCCGAGTACGGACCGGACCAGCCGGTCCCGTCCACCGACGAAGCGCCCGAGGGCGCGGAGCCCCCCGCCCCCCGGCCCTACGTCCGGGCGGAGCAGGAGAAGCGGCTGCGCGCCGCCGAACGCGCGCTGGCGCAGCTCGGCCGGATCAATCCCCTGGCGCTCGAGGAGTTCGCCGCGATGGAGGAACGCCACCAGTTCCTCACCGCCCAGCTCGAGGACCTGCGGCAGACCCGCAAGGATCTCCTCGACATCGTCAAGGAGGTGGACGCCCGGGTCGAGCAGGTGTTCACCGAGGCCTACGCCGACGTCGAGAAGGCCTTCGACCACACGTTCTCGCGCCTGTTCCCCGGGGGCGAGGGGCGTCTGGTGCTGACTGACCCCTCCGACATGCTCACCACGGGGGTCGAGGTGGAGGCCCGCCCGCCCGGCAAGAAGGTCAAGCGGCTCTCCCTGCTCTCCGGCGGTGAGCGGTCGCTGGTGGCCGTCGCCTTCCTGGTGGCCCTGTTCAAGGCCCGGCCCTCGCCGTTCTACATCCTCGACGAGGTCGAGGCGGCCCTGGACGACACCAATCTCGGGCGCCTGCTCCAGATCTACGAGGAGCTGCGTGAGAACTCGCAGCTCCTCGTCATCACCCACCAGAAGCGAACCATGGAGGTGGGCGACGCGCTCTACGGAGTCACCATGCGTGGCGACGGCGTCTCCACCGTGATCAGCCAGAGACTCAGGGAGACCGAACCCGCATGACCGCTGCTTCCCCCCGGCAGGCCCCCCGCGCGACACCCGAGCCCTCCACGCCCGATCCGGCGCCCCGGAAGCTCCGCCCCACCCGGGCCGACTACGTCGCCTGGCGCACCATCACCACCCGTTGGCGTGACGACGACGCCTACGGACACCTGAACAACGCCACGTACTACGAGTTCTTCGACACAGCGGTCAACGCGCACCTCTTCGAGGCCACCGGGACCAACGTGCGTCTGCTGCCCCAGATCGGTGTCGTCGCCGAGACCAGCTGCCGGTACTTCCGTGAGCTCGGCTTCCCCGAGCCGATCGAGGCCGGGGTGGTCGTGGACAGGATCGGGCGGTCCTCCATCGTCTGGCGGATCGGTCTCTTCCAGGGTGACTCCGACGAGGCGGCCGCCGAGGGTCGATTCGTCCACGTCTACGTCGACAACTCCCAGGGCGCTGGGAACCGTCCGGTCGCACCGATCCCGGACGTCATCCGGGCGGCCGTCGAGCCGTTGCTGCGCCCCTCCGACCGGGACTGACCCCCGCCGTCCTCGGCCCCGGAGCGGGCGCGGGGACCCGATGCGCGACGGTATTCGAACGGACCGGGGGGACCGGCCGGAGGCCCGGCATCCGCTCATGTCATGGTTGACGTGTCGCCGCCGGGATCGGGCCCGGAAGATGCGTCGTCGGGAGTCGTGTTCCATGTTTTTCCTGCTGTTCTTCGTGCTTCTGGCCATGGTGTTCTGCACGGCCGTAGCGGTCCTCGTGATCGTCCACGCGGGCTACGTCGAGCGGAACCGTCCGGTTCCCGTCGTGCCCCAGCTCGGTGACTGGCTCATCAGGCTGGAACGCCGCCTGGGCTTCTGAGCCCCCCCACCTGACTCGGGCCCCTCGGCCCGTGGTCACGCGAGGCTCCTTGGTCTGGGAGGATGGGCGTCATGAGTGACTTCCCGCTGTGGATCTGGGCCGCCCTCGCGGTCGTCGTCCTGCTGGTCATCGGCCTGGCCGTGCTGGCTGGTGCCAAGGGCCTCGGCAAGGCCGTCGAGAAGAAGCCGGCCCGCCCGGCGACCCCCAGCGCACCTCCCCGAGCCCCGGTGGAGACCGGTGAGCGTGCGGACGAGGTGGAGACCGCCGAGCCCGAGGTGGTGGTTCCCGAGCTCGAGCGCCCGGAGTCCACCGCGTCCCGTCTGGTGCGACTGCGCCAGCGTCTCGCCGGCTCCGGCAACGTGCTCGGCAAGGGGCTGCTGGCCCTGCTCTCGCGCGACCGGCTCGACGAGGACACTTGGGAGGACATCGAGGACACCCTCCTGACGGCCGACATCGGCGTCGCCCCCACCCAGGAGCTGGTCGAGGGGCTTCGCACCCGGCTGCGGGTCGAGGGCTCCGAGGCGGGCGAGGTCCGCGAGGTCCTCGCCGACGAGCTCGTGAAGCTGATCGGTCCCGACCTGGATCGTCGCCTGAACGTCACCGGTGAGGACGGCAAGCCCGGCGTGGTGCTGGTGGTCGGCGTCAACGGGGTCGGCAAGACCACCACCGTGGGCAAGATCGGCCGCATCCTCGTGGCAGAGGACCGCTCGGTGCTAATGGGCGCGGCCGACACCTTCCGTGCGGCCGCCGCCGAGCAGCTCGGCACCTGGGGCGAGCGAGCCGGCGTCGAGGTCGTCCGAGGCCCCGAGGGCACCGACCCGGCCTCCGTGGCCTTTGACGCGGTCAAGCGCGGCGTGGAGGCCGGCGTGGGCACCGTCCTGGTGGACACCGCCGGCCGACTCCAGAACAAGGCCGGCCTGATGGACGAGCTCGGCAAGGTCAAGCGGGTCATCGAGAAGCAGGCGTCGGTCACCGAGGTGCTGCTGGTCACCGACGCCACGACGGGCCAGAACGGCCTGACCCAGGCCCGCGTCTTCGGCGAGGTCGTCGAGGTCACCGGCATCGTCCTGACCAAGCTGGACGGCACCGCCAAGGGCGGCATCGTCGTGGCGGTCCAGCGCGAGCTGGGTGTGCCCGTCAAGCTGGTCGGCCTGGGCGACTATAAGCGTTAGTACTGGCAATGTCAAACCTAATCTGCGCGAAACATTCAATCTGGTGCATGAAGTTGCAGAAATAAACTGTGATCAAATCCCAGATAAATGGATGAAATACGAAAAT
>JAZQNT010000607.1:0-18151 GCA_045627505.1 Nocardioides sp. | reverse complement strand
AACACCTTGGCCCACAGAACCCCCTGGCTACGACCCGACTTGTTCCTCCTGGAGACCCTGCTGCTCTCGATCCACAACCACGACCCGGCCATCGCCTCGGCGGCCTCGCGGATGACCCTGGCTGCGGGGGAGCGTCCGTGCATCGAGATGGGCTCGCGCCGCACGCACGAGGAGGCGGCCGTGGCCGCCGCCCGGGCCGCCTACGTCGCGGGGTTCGCGAGCACCTCCAACCTCGAGGCTCGGCGGCGCCACGGCATCCCCACCACCGGCACCTCCGCGCACTCGTTCACGCTCCTGCACGACACCGAGCGTGACGCCTTCACCGCCCAGGTGGAGTCCCTGGGACGCGGCACCACCCTGCTCGTCGACACCTACGACATCGACGAGGCGGTCCGCACCGGCGTCGACGTCGCGGGGCCTGAGCTCGGCGCCGTCCGGCTCGACTCCGGCGACCTCGGGGCGCTGGCGCACCGGGTGCGCCGGCAGCTCGACGCGCTCGGGGCGAAGGACACCCGGATCGTGGTGACCTCCGACCTCGACGAGCACGCGATCGCCGCGCTGGCTGCCGCGCCTGTGGACGGCTACGGCGTCGGCACCGAGCTCGTGACCGGCTCCGGCCACCCGACGTCAGGTTTCGTCTACAAGCTCGTGGCCCGCGAGGGCGACGACGGTGAGCTGGTCCCGGTGGCCAAGAAGGCCAAGGGCAAGAGCTCCGTCGGCGGGCGCAAGTACGCGATGCGCCGCCGCGACGCCGACGGTGTGGCGGAGGCGGAGCTGATCGGTGTGGGACAGCACCCGGTGGACGACGGCGACGACCGCGAGCTGATGGTCCCGCTGGTGCGCGCCGGCGAGGTGGTGGGCCGTGAGCCCCTCTCCGCCGCCCGCGACCGGCACCTCTCCAGCCGCGCCGAGCTGCCGCTGCAGGCCCAGATGATGAGCCGCGGGGAACCGGTGATCCCCACGGTCTTCGTCGAGGCCTGACGGGGGCAGCGACAAGCGCCCGACGGGGGCAGTGACGAGGGATCGGGGAGCGGACTAGCGTGGTCCCATGACTCGGGCGCTGATCGTCGTGGACGTGCAGAACGACTTCTGCGAGGGCGGGTCCCTGGCGGTCGACGGGGGCTCGGCGGTCGCGGAGAAGGTGGCCGAGGTGGTGGCCGGGGTGCGGGCGCACCAGGACCCCGACTACACCCACGTGGTGGCCACCCGTGACCACCACGTCTCCCCCGGTCTGCACTGGTCCGAGCAGCCGGACTTCGTCGACTCGTGGCCGGTGCACTGCGCCGTGGGCACCCAGGGCGAGGAGTTCCACCCCGCCCTCGCCGAGACGGCCTTCGATGCCGTGTTCCTCAAGGGTCGGCACGAGGCGGCCTACTCGGGTTTCCAGGCAGTGGAGGAGAAGGGGCGCGCGTTGGGCCCGTGGCTCTCCGAGCGCGGGGTCACCGAGGTCGACGTCTGCGGCCTCGCCACCGACCACTGCGTGCGCGCCACCGCGTTGGACGCGCTCGCGGCAGGCTTCCACACCCGGGTCCTGCTGGCCCTGAGCGCGGGCGTGGACCGGGAGACCACCGCCGCCGCCCTGCGGCAGATGGAGGACGCGGGCGTCCGGCTGGACTGATCCCGCGGACGCAGCACGACCCGCAGCGCCGGGCAAGACCGCAGCGCCGTGTTGCAAGTCGATTACACGTCGCGTCATTGCCGTCCGGACACTGCATGGTGCCGGTACATTCCAGCCCATGATGCGCATCCTTGCTCCCCTGACCGTGGCCGCGATGGCTTTGTCGCTGGCCGCCTGCGGCTCGGACTCCGACCAGGCGTCCGGCAAAGACCTCACCGTCCGCTCCGGCGTCCTGACCGTCTGCTCCGACGTGCCCTACGCCCCCTTCGAGGACTTCGACGAGTCGGCCCCGAGCGGGTTCAGCGGCTTCGACATCGACATCGTGAGCGCGGTGGCCGAGGGTCTCGACCTCGACCTCCAGGTCAAGGACTCCTCCTTCGACGCGCTCGAGTCGGGCACGGCGCTCAACTCCAAGCAGTGCGACCTCGCCGCCTCCGCGATCACGGTCACCGAGCAGCGCGCCAAGAACCTCGCCTTCTCCGACGGCTACTACGACTCCCAGCAGTCCCTCCTGGTGAAGGACGGCTCGCCGGTGAAGTCGATCGACGACCTCAAGGGCAAGCGGGTCGGCGTGCAGGTGAGCACCACCGGAGAGACCTACGCCGAGGAGAACAGCCCCAAGGGCACCAAGGTCGTCGGCTTCCCGTCGGACGCCGAGATGTTCCAGGCCCTGAAGTCCGGAGTGGTCGACGCGCTCCTGCAGGACCTCCCGGTGAACGTCAACCACGCGCGCCAGGGCGGTTACACCGTGGTGGGCGAGTACCCCACCGACGAGGTCTACGGCCTGGCCATGCGCAAGGACAACACCGAGCTGGTCGAGGCGGTCAATGGCGAGCTCAAGGAGCTGCGCGACTCCGGCAAGTACCAGGACCTGTACGACACCTACTTCTCCGCGAAGTGATGAGGCGAAAGCTGACCGACGCGTGAAGCGAACGACGAAGCGCCGGCTCGGCCAGGGGCTGCTCTACCTGCTGCTCCTGGCCGGGCTCGTGCTCGTGCTGGCCCTGGCCGACTGGCCCACCATCCATGAGAACTTCTTCAACCCGGCTGCCTTCGGCGAAGGCGACCGGGCCAATTGGTCCGACCTGATCACGGTCGGACTCAAGAACACCATCATCTACACCGCCATCGCCTACGCGGGCGGCCTGGCCCTGGCCCTGGTGCTGGCACTCATGAAGCTGTCGCCGGTGGGACCGTACCGGTGGCTCGCGACAGCGTGGATCGAGCTGTTCCGCGGCATGCCCGCACTGCTGGTGATCCTGCTGATGGCCTTCGGCATCCCGATCGCCTTCAACGGCTGGACCCCGCCGGGTGGCATGCTGGGCGCGGGCCTGCTGGCGCTCATCTTCGTCAGCAGCGCCTACATGGCCGAGAGCGTGCGTGCCGGCATCCAGGCCGTACCGAAGGGGCAGGCCGAGGCTGCCCGGTCCCTGGGCATGGGCGTGGCGCACACCCAGGTGTCCGTCGTGCTCCCGCAGGCCTTCCGCATCGTGATCCCGCCCCTGACCAACGAGTTCGTGCTCCTGCTCAAGGACACCTCGCTGCTCTTCGTGGTCGGCTTCCTCGCCCAGGAGCGGGACCTCACCACCCTGGCCCGCGACATGATGTCGAGCAGCCCCACCGCCGGCACGGCCACCTCCCTGGTCCAGGCGACGATCCTGTACCTGATCATCACCATCCCGCTGACCCAGCTGGTGGCGTGGATGGAACGCCGACAGCAGAGGACCCTATGACTCCCGCCCACGCTCCCTCCACGGTCGCGGCGATCGAGATCCGCGGCCTGCACAAGTCCTTCGGCGAGAACCACGTCCTCAAGGGCGTGGACTTCCACGTCGACCCCGGCCAGGTGGTCTGCGTGATCGGCCCCTCCGGCTCGGGCAAGTCGACGCTGCTGCGCTGCGTGAACCGGCTGGAGGAGCCCGACTCCGGCGAGGTGCTGGTCGAGGGCATCGACATCATCGACCCCGAGACCGACCTGGACGCCGTGCGCGCGCGGATCGGCATGGTGTTCCAGAGCTTCAACCTGTTCCCGCACATGACCGTGCTGAAGAACCTCATGGTGGCCCAGCGCAAGGTGCTCAAGCGCTCCCGGGCAGAGGCCGAGAAGGTGGCCCGCGCCACCCTCGAGAAGGTGGGCCTGTCCGAGAAGGCCGACGCCCACCCCGGTCAACTCTCCGGCGGCCAGCAGCAGCGGGTGGCCATCGCCCGGGCGCTCTCGATGAACCCGGACATGATGCTCTTCGACGAGCCCACGTCCGCGCTCGACCCCGAACTCGTCGGCGACGTCCTGCAGGTGATGCGCGACCTCGCCGCCGAGGGCATGACGATGATGGTCGTGACCCACGAGATGGGCTTCGCCCGCGAGGTCGGTGACAAGCTGGTCTTCATGGACGGCGGCCAGATCGTCGAGCAGGGCAATCCGGTCGACGTGCTCAGCGACCCGCAGCACGAGCGCACCCAGGCGTTCCTCTCGAAGGTTCTCTGACTCTCCTGACGCCAGCGACGCTGACGCCACTGCCGCGGACGGCCCGGTTCCCCCCGCGGGACCGGGCCGGCCTCGTCAGTGGGCGAGCCACTCCTTCGCGGCACCCACCACGGCGGTGGTGAGGTCGGTCATCACCGGGGAGGCCAGGCGCCAGCGTTGCCAGTACAGCGGGACGTCGGTGTGGCGTCCCGGGACGATCTCCACGAGCTCCCCCGACGCCAACTCGTCGCGGACGTGCGCCTCGACCACCATCCCCCAGCCCATCCCCCGACGCACCGCGGTGTCGAAGGTGTGCACCGACGGGATCCAGGTGGTCGGGGGCGTCAGGTGGTGCCGGGTCACCTTGCGCAGGAAGTCGTGCTGCATGGTGTCGACCCGGTCGAAGGCGATCATCGGTGCCCGTTCGAGGGCAGCCGTGGTGGGACCGTCGGGCAACCAGCGCTCGATCCAGTCCGGACGGGCCAGCGCCCGGTACCGCATGCTCCCGAGCCGGTGCACCGTGCAGCCCGGCACCGGTTGCGGGTCGGAGGTGACCGCGGCCATCACCTCGCCCTTGCGCAGGCGCTCGGTGGTCCGGGTCTGGTCGTCGCGGAAGACCTCGAACGTGACCCGCCGCCTGTGGGTGGCGTCGACCAGCGCGTCGATGAACCATGAGTACATGGCGTCGGCGTTGACCGCGATCGGCACCGCGGGCCACGGGGCGTCGTCCCCGTCCGCCTCGTCGACGAGCTCGGCCATCGCCTCGCGCTCGAGCGCCTCGGTCTGGGCCGCGAGCCGCACCAGCACCTGCCCGGCCTCCGTGACCTGCAGCGGCTTGACCCGGTGCACCAGGACACGACCGACCCGGGTCTCGAGGGCCTTGATCCGCTGGCTGACTGCGGACGGGGTGACGTGCAGCTCCCGCGCCGTGGCCTCGAACGTCCCCGCCCGCACCGCCACCGCCAAGGTGCGCAGCGCCACCGGGTCCAACTGGGTCAGGTCATTCACGTAAGACAGTCTAATGATTCCCAAGAATCATTCGCTGGAATGAGGCCATGGAGCGTCCTACATTCGATGTCGTGCTCTCTGTCGTCCTCACCGGTCTGCTCACCGGACTCGCCCTGATCGTCGCCATCGGCGCCCAGAACGCCTTCGTCCTCCGCCAGGGCATCAAGGGCGAACAGGTGCTGCCGATCGTCCTGGTCTGCCTGGCCAGCGACGTGGTGGCCATCACTGCGGGCGTCGCCGGGCTCGGCTTCGTGGTGGAGCGCTTCCCCGGCATCCTCCCGGTGGCGCAGGTGCTGGGCGGCATCTACCTGCTCGGGTTCGGGCTGCACGCGGCCGTGCGCGCCTGGCGCCCGCAGTCCCTGGACACCGGTGACGGCACGGGGATGAGCACGCGCACCGCGGTTCTCACCGCCCTCGCCCTGACCTGGCTCAACCCACACTTCTACCTGGACGCCACCCTGATGCTGGGCACGGTCGCCAACTCCTTCGGCCCCGACCGTTGGTGGTTCCTCCTGGGCACGCTGGTCGCCAGCGGGTCCTGGTTCTTCTCCCTCGGATACGGAGCCCGGCTGCTCCGGCCCGTGTTCGCGAAGCCCTCCTCGTGGCGTTGGCTCGATGCCTGCATCGCCGCCGTGATGACCGTCCTGGGCATCACCCTGCTCGCCCACTGAGAGCGCCCACCCGCTCAGCCCCAGCGCTCGGAGAGCGTCCTCGGGCCCAGCGCTCGGAGAGCGCCCACCCCCGCTCAGTCCCAGCGCTCGGAGAGCGTCCTGAGTACCGTCACGTTGCGGGCAGTCCCCACGCCCAGACGAGCGAGCCGGGCGGACTGCGGCACCTTCGCGGTGCCGAACGCGCCCTCCAGGACCATGTGCACCGATCGGTCCCCCAGCACGGCGCGTTCCCCCGGCCCGAAGACCCCGTCGGCGTGCGCGGCGACGAAGTCCTGCTGCGCCGCGTCGGAGGGTTGCTCCCGCAGCAGCTGGACGTAGTGCGCCTGTGGCGCGAACCGGGTCCGCAGGTCGTCGGCCAGCGCGACCACCCCGGCCAGCTGCTCGGGGGTGAACACGCAGGTGGAGACCTCGAAGCCGCGGTCCGCCAGGTAGGCCGCCTCCAGGAGCTCGCTGACCTGGGTGGTCCGCCCGGGCCCGAGGTCGAGCTCCAGACGGACGTTGCCGGTGTTCAGGTGCGTGCTGACCCCCGAGGCGCCCACCGACTCGGTGACCCGGCGCAGGTCGTCCTTGCCGAACCTGCGCGTGTTGCCCAGGTTGATCGCACGCGCGAAGGCGATGAAGGTGGTCATGGCGCCCAGTCTGCTGCGCCCTGCGCGGCCGGTCGCACCCTTTCGCGACGATTCCGCCGAGTGGGCGTCCTGGATCCGGGGCGGTGGGCCATCACCTACTCCGACATTTACTCCGACGCCTACTCCGAGGCCGGCGGCTCCCAGTCCGCGGGCAGCTGCGCCTCGGCCGACGCCACCGGCCGCGGCAGCACCGGAGGCGCCGTCTCGTCCAGGATCGCCGGACGCTCCGCGGGGCAGCCCGAGTCGGACAGCAGCAGCTCGAGCGGCGACAGCTCCACGCAGCGCTGGTTGGCCGTCTCGTAGCTGGTCCGGGCCTCAGCCTGACGCTCGAGGAACTGCTCGTTGGCCCGCACGCTCGCCCGGTACTCCTCGAAGGCCGTGACGAATGCGGCGCGCTCGTCGACCACGACCTGCCACTGGGACAGGACCGTGCTGACCTCTGCGGCATAGGTCTTGTACTCGGCGGCGGCAACCAGGTGCTCCGACCAAGCCCGGTAGAAGTTGACCTTCGCCTGCTCGAAGGCAACCGCTGCCTCGACGAGGCGCTTCCGCTCGGCCGTGACGGCCCTCTCGTGGCTGCGCTCGGCCGTTGCCTCGTTGAACTCCGGTGCGGCCTGTCCGGTGTACGCCCAGCCGCACCCGGGACCGTCGGGGTCCGCGATGGCGCGATCGACCGACCCCTCCAGGTCGGGAGACTTCGGTGCCACAGGAGCCTCGGGGCGCGCCACCTCCGCCGGGAGATCGGGCAGCGACGTGGGTGCGGGGTCCAGCGGGGCCGGACGCTCGACGGCCTCGGGCAGTGCGGGCGGGGTCTGGTCAAGGGGGACGACGGGATCGGTGGCGACGTCTTCGGCCCGGGTCAGCTCCACCTCGGGGAACGGAACCTCTTCGGGCACGGTCCGGCCGGTGAAGGTCTCGGCGTCGATGAACGGGTTGCGCAGCGCGTCCGCGGCAGGGGCCTCGGGGTCGAGGCAGCCGACAGCCACCAGGGCCGTCATCCGGTCGTCCACGCCGGTCGTCCACTCCTCGTCCGGCATCAGCTTCACCGGGGAGACGGAGACCACGGCCAGCACGTCGCCTCGACGGATCACACGGACCGCCGACGTGCCCTTGACCCAGTCGAGTCCCTCGACGCCGTAGCCGTTCTCCTGCGCGCCCTGCCCACAGGTGCGCGCCGCCTCGGCCACCTGCTGGTAGGCCGCTCCGCCCCCTCCCGCGGGGTAGACCAGCGCGGTCACGCGGGCGTCACCCTCGTCACTGGTCAGGCCCCGCGTGCGGGCGCTGGCCCACGCCATCGGGTCCAGGCAGGCGAGCCCGTACGGGTCGCTCACCGTGGCCGAGACCTTGCCCGCCTTGAGACCCGCGGGCTTGGCACCCTTGACGAGTTCCACCACGACCTTCTCGCCGGGCGTCTCCCCCTCGGCGTCGAGCAGGCGCTGAGCGACCGCGGTCGTCCCCTCATCGGTCGTCCCCACACCGAACCAGGCCATGGTGTCGATGCGCGGGAGCACCAGTGCCGCGGCCAGGGCGACGACGCCGGACAGTGCCACGACGCCGGTGCGCACGCGCACGCGCCGTTGCCGACGCGGGCCCTGTCGACCCGGACCCTGTCGACCCGGACCCTGTCGACGCGGACCCTGTCCACGCGGACCCTGACGGCGGGGCAGTCCACTCATGCGCCCCACTATGCCGGGTGACGGTCGTCGCGGCAGCCGAAGGGTCACCGGACGGCGCAGGATCACACCCCGGCATCCCGCCCGGACGGATCCGGTGATCCTGGCGTTGCGGGTACACCGGTACCTTCTGGGAAGGATCATGGAGGTCGGACCCAGGAGGAACACACCCGATGGCCCCGAGCGACCAGAGCCACACGCCGACTGCCGTCCACCCGGACGACGCGGCTCTCGCCCCCACTCCCCTCGATCCCGCGCCGCAGCGGGACGGCGGACGTCGGGGCAGGACGCGCCGTGCCCGCGGCCGGAAGCAGAGGCGGAGCCTGGGGCAGACGATCGGTTCGGTGTTCCTGACCCTCACCGCGATCATCGCCCCGCTGGCCGCGCTCGGCGTGGTCGGCACCTTCATCGCCGAGGACTACTGGGAGACGCTCCCCTCCGAGCTGCCCGACACCCCGGTCCCCACCCGGTCGAAGATCCTGGCGGCGGACGGATCGCTGCTCGCCCAGTTCTACTCCGAGAACCGGATCAACGTCTCCCTCGACCAGGTCCCGCAGGTGTTGCGTGACGCGGTCACCTCGATCGAGGACGAGCGCTTCGACGAGCACTCCGGCGTCGACCTGAAGGCGATCGTGCGTGCGGCCTGGAGCAACCAGACCCAGGGCACGGTCCAGGGCGGGTCGACCCTGACCATGCAGTACGTCAAGAACGTGCTGGCCAGCGCGGCCGAGGATGACGAAACCCGCGCCGCGGTGGTCTCGCGCACCTCGTACATGCGCAAGCTGAAGGAGGCCCGCCTCGCGGTCGAGGCGGAGAAGACGATGACCAAGGACGAAATCGTCCTCGGCTACCTCAACGTCTCCTACTTCGGCGACGGCGCGTACGGCGTCGGCGCCGCCGCCCGCCACTACTTCAACACCAAGGTGCAGGACCTGACGGCTGCCCAGGCCGCCACGCTGGCGGGCATCGTGCAGAACCCCTCCAGGTTCGACCCGACGAACGACGCCGACGCCTCGCGCACCCGTCGCAACGTGGTGCTGGCGAAGATGCACCAGCTGGGCAAGATCGACGACGCCACCTACGCCGAGGCGCGCGACTCGGCGATGGAGCTGGACCTGCGCAACCCCAAGAATGGCTGCACCAGTTCCAAGTACCCCTTCTACTGCCAGTGGGTGCGCCAGACGTTGGAGCGCGACAAGTCGTTCGGCGCCACGCAGGCGCAGCGCAACGAGCGTCTGTACCGCGGCGGCCTGACCATCCGGACCGCACTCGACCCGGCCAAGCAGAAGCTCGCCCAGGAGGCGGTGGACAGCGAGCTCGGGCGCAACAACCGGGTCGCGTCGGTGGCGGTGGTCGTCGAGCCGGGGACCGGTCACGTCGTGGCGATGGCCCAGAACCGCAGCTTCGGCCGGGCCGAGAAGGGCAAGTTCGACAGGACCGAGATCGTTCTCGGCACCACCAAGGGCATGCAGCCGGGATCAGCGTTCAAGCCATTCACCCTGGCCGCGGCCCTGGAGCAGGGCTACGACCCGCGGGAGAAGATCAACTCGCCCTACCGCTACACCCCGGCCAACCAGAGCGCCCCCAAGGGTGGTTTCACCAACTCCACCTCCGGCGGCACCGGCAACCTGGACGCCTACCAGGCGATTGCCCGCTCCTCCAACACCTACTTCGTGCGCCTGCAGGAGCGGTACGGCGTCCTCACCGTCGCCGACATGGCCCAGCGGCTGGGCATCACCTCCCTGCCTCGCACCGGCAAGCGCGCCATCACCGGGCGCGACGCCTCGCTGACCCTGGGCGCCTACGAGGTCTCGCCGGTGGAGATGGCCGGCGCATACGCCGCTTTCGCCGCCGGCGGCGTGCACTGCACCCCGGTGGCCATCACGAAGGTGACCGGCCCGAACAAGTCCAAGGTCGCCACCCCCGACCCCAACTGCCACCAGGCGATCGAGCCCGAGGTGGCCAGCACGGTGGCCAGCGCCATGACCGGCACCATCGACGGCAAGGACTCCGCCCGCACCGGCGCGGCCATGACGATCGGGCGCACCGCCGCGGGCAAGACCGGGACGACGCAGGAGAACGCCGCGGTGTGGTTCGGTGGCTACACGCCCCAGTACGCCACGATCGTGTGGGTCGGCGACCCGCGCGGCGGGTTCAAGTACCCGTTGCGCAACTTCTACGCCGGCGGGCGCTGGATCGCCAAGGCCTACGGCGGCTCGGTCGCGGGACCGATCTGGAAGAAGGTCATGTCCGGCGTCCACGAAGGACTGCCGAAGCGAGGCTTCGACGAGCCCGGAACCAGCCACCTGGGCGTCTCCCGGGTGCCCCAGATCAGGGGACTCGACGCCGACGCGGCCTACCGCGCACTCGTCCGCGCCGGGTTCAAGGTGGAGTTCTCCGAGCGCACCGGCAAGGCCCTCGAGCTGCCGGACCAGGGCACCGGCGCCGTCGCGTCCCTGCCTTCGGGGATCGTCGTCGACTCCTCCCCCGCGTCCGGCTCGAAGGCCGGGGTGGGGTCCACGGTGACGGTGACGATGAACAAGGGCAGCGACCTGGACTTCGCCGTCCCCCAGGGGTGACCGGTCCCAGTCCTTGGGTCAGTCCTTGGCCAGCCTCAGCCCAGGCGTGCCGCGACCTCCACGGCTGCCGCCACCACCCGGGGAGCGACCACCGACTCGTCCAGCGGTCCGCCGAGGGCCACGATCCCGACCGACGCCTCCAGCCCGGGCACGCCCCGTACCGGGGCCGCCAGACCGTGCGCGCCGGACTGCAGCTCACCGGTGGTCGCCGCGTAGGCGGTGTGCTGGTCGCCGGTGCGGACCAGGGTGATCGCCCGGCCGGCGGCGCCCTGGCCTACCGGGTGCCGTGCCCCCACCCGGTAGGCCACGTGGTAGTCGGTCCACGAGGGTTCCACCACGGCCAGCGCGACTGCTTCCTCGCCGTCGGCCACCGTCAGGTGCGCGGTGCAGCCCAGCACCTCCGCCAGCTGCCGCAGCACCGGAACGGCAGCGTCGCGCACCACCGGCCGGACCGCACCGGACAGGTGCAGCACCGTCATGCCGAGGTGGAGCCGGCTCCCGAGCCCGCGACGGACCAGGCCTCGCTGCTCGAGCGTCGCCACCAGGCGGTGCACCACGGTCCGGTTCACCTCGAGGCGCTGGGCCAGCTCGGTCACCGTGAGGCCCTCGGGCTCCTTGGCCAGCGCCAGCAACACCTGGATGCCCCGATCGAGCGTCTGGGAGGTCTCGACAGCCATGCCTGACTGTCGCACAGCGCACGGAGAGTCGACCAGCCCCGACCCAGCCCACCGCACCCGCTGGACCGCTCGCTGACCCGTCCGGGACGGGCGACGCCGAGCCAGCGAGCTCAGGAGGTCTTCTTGACCGCCCAGTCCCGAATCAGGTTGATCCGCTCGTGCAGCTGCTCGGCGGTGGCCACGGCCGCGGCCGGGCCGCCGCACGCCTTGCGCAGGGCGGCGTGGGTGATGCCGTGCGGCTGACCGGTGCGGTGGTACCAGGCGGCCACGAGTCCGTTGAGCTCACGTCGCAGCACCGAGAGCTGCTCGTGGGTGCTCAGCCGGGCGGCGTCCTCGGTGGCCTTCTTCGCCTCGGTCGCCTTCTGCGCCATCTGCTTCTTCTGCTTCGAGGCGCGGCTGTCCTGCCGCGAGCGGAGCAGGTCACGCACCTGGTCGGCCTCCAGCAGGCCGGGGATGCCGATGAAGTCCATCTCCTCCTCCGAACCCACCTGGACCTCGCCGGCGTGGCCGAACTCACCGCCGTCGAAGAGGACGCGGTCGAAGGCAGCCGTCGACCCGAGGGCCTCGAAGGCGCCGCGCTCCAGCTCGCCGGACGCCTTGTCCTCGCGGTTGGCCGCGGCGAGCAGGTCGTTCTCGGCACCGAAGATGTCGTCCTCGTTGCGCACCTTGCGCTTGAGCACGTGGTCGCGCTGGACCTCGAGCTCGTTCGCAAGGGTCAGGAGGTTGGTCACCGACGGCAGGAAGACCGAGGCGGTCTCGCCACGCTTGCGGGCACGCACGAAGCGGCCCACGGCCTGGGCGAAGAACAGCGGGGTGGAGGTGGTCGTGGCCCACACGCCGACGGCCAGCCGCGGCACGTCGACGCCCTCGGAGACCATCCGCACCGCAACCATCCAGCGGTCGTCGCCCTCGGAGAACTTGGCGATCTTCTTCGACGCCGCCTTCTCGTCGGAGAGCACCACGACCGGAGCCTGTCCGGTGATGCCGCGCAGCAGCTTGGCGTAGGCGCGGGCGGACTCCTGGTCGGTCGCGATCACCAATCCGCCGGCGTCGGGGACGTTCTTGCGAACCTCGGCGAGGCGCTTGTCGGCGGCCTCCAGGACGGCCGGCATCCAGGACCCCTGCGGGTCCAGGGCGGTGCGCAGCGCGTGCTGCATCATGTCCTTGGTCAACGGCTCGCCCAGCCGGGCGGCGACCTCGTCGCCAGCACTGGTGCGCCAGCTCATCTCGCCCGAGTACGCCATGAACAGCACCGGCCGCACCACGTGGTCGGCCAGCGCCTCGGCGTAGCCGTAGGTGTAGTCGGCCATCGACTGCGGCGCGCCCTCGGCCCCGTGCTCGTAGCGCACGAACGGGATCGGGTTGATGTCGGAGCGGAACGGCGTACCGGTGAGGCAGAGGCGCCGGGTGGCGGGATCGAACGCCTCGCGCACCGACTCCCCCCAGCTCAGCGCGTCGCCGGCGTGGTGCACCTCGTCCAGGATGACCAACGTCCTGAACCGCTCCACCCGGATCCGCAGCGCCAGCGGGTTGACCGCGACACCGGCATAGGTCACCGCGACGCCCTGGAAGTCCTTCGACGTCCTGCCCTGGCCCGCGGAGTAGTTCGGGTCGATCGCGATGCCCGAGCGCGACGCCGCCTCGGCCCACTGGGTCTTGAGGTGGTCGGTGGGAGCCACGATGACGATGCGGTCGATGACACGGCGCGCCAACAGCTCACCGGCGACGGTCAGGGCGAAGGTCGTCTTCCCGGCGCCGGGCGTCGCGACCGTGAGGAAGTCGCGCGGGGACTCGGCGAGGTACTTCTCCAACGCCGCCGCCTGCCAGGCGCGCAGCTTGGTCGCGGTTCCCCACGCGGCACGTTCCGGCCAGGCCGGGGAGAGTGCAGGAGTGATCAGGGCGGCTTCGGGCCGTTCACTCACGCGTCGGAGCCCCCGCCGTTGCCCTCGTCACCGGAGCCGAACTGGCCCTCCATGATCTCCTTGCACTCCGGGCAGACCGGGTACTTCTCGGGGGATCGGCTGGGCACCCAGACCTTGCCGCAGAGCGCGATCACGGGGGTGCCCATGATCATCGCCTCGGTCAGCTTGTCCTTCGGGACGAAGTGGGAGAACCGCTCGTGGTCGCCGTCCTCGGTGGGGAGGGTGAGGCGCTCCTCGACGGTGGTTGCGCCGGGCGAGAATCCGATCTGGGTCATGGTTCTTCCAGTGTAGGTCAGTTGAGGGCAGGATCGGCAGGCCGTGTGGAGCGCCACGCCAGTTCTCCGGGCTGTCGGCGCAGCACGTCTCGCCACAGGGCCGTGGTGTCGGGGCGGAACACGTCGAGCGGGTCGGCGCGGACCAGGTCCCAGTCACCGCCCGCGATCTCCTGCTCCAGCTGTCCGGGCGCCCATCCGGCGTACCCGGCGAAGAGGCGCAGCGCGACGAGCCTGTCCGCCACCTCCTCCACCGGAGTCTCGAGATCCAGCAGGCCGACGGGACCGAGCACCGGCCGGAACCCCTCGGGTGGGGAGTCCTCGGAGTTGCGGAGCATGGCCAGCGCCAGCGCCCCGTCCTGGCCCACCGGCCCCCCTCGGAAGAGCACCTCCGGCTCCGCCGTGTACTCGGCCCACTCCCCCAGGACCGTGGCCACGAGCAGCGGCGAGGGACGGTTGATCACCACGCCCAGCGCACCGTCGTCGTCCACGTCCAGCAGCAGGACGACGGCATCGGCGAAGTTCTCGTCAGCCATGGACGGGCTGGCCACCAGGAGCGTGCCCGGGCCCGGGTGCACCTCTGGTGAGCGGCGAGGCATGTCCATGCCCCCATCATGCATCCTCCGGTGCCGGCGTTGCACCCGCACTTCTCGACTCGGGCGCGTCCGGGACGGCCGTCGGCCCGGGCCGGGTCTCAGGCCACCAGCACCGAGCGGATGCGCTCGACCAACGTCGGGCGGGGAGGACGGCCGTGCGGGTCGAAGTACCTGCGTCCGGCCTCCTCGAGGGCTGCCCCGGCGGTGACCGCAGCCGGGTCCAGGGCGCGCCCGGACGTCACCACCCCGGCCTTCGCCGCGAGCCACTGGCGCTGGCGCGCCTCACGGCGGTGGACCCGGGCGAGGTCAGGGCCGGTGGCGGCGTCCCGCCAACCGTCGAGCACGAGCCGCACACCGGGGAGTTCGCGCGCGGTGCGGCGCCAGGCGCGCACCACGGCGCGCTCGGGGTCGTCGGGCAGCCCCGCCAGCGCGACGTCGACCTGGGCGGCGAGGGTCGCGAACCACCGCACGTGCAGCACCCCGACCAGGTTCACCGGTTCCCCGAAGATCTGCTCGGCACCGGCGACATCCATGGGGACGACTCCGTCGAGTCGCTGGTCGGCGGCGGCGATCACGTCCCTGAGCACCTCGTCACGACGCGGCGATTCCAGGACCATGGGTGCCCCCTCCCCGAACCCTCGCGCAGCCCGACGTGACTTGCGACGAGGGTACGAGCCGCTTACCCGATGTTCAAACGCCAGTGCCGTGACATGCATGACAACCGCGTGATTCCGACGGACCCCGGCGTCCCGCATATCTTGGAGCCATGCCCCCGCGTCCGCGCCGCCTCCGCGATCCCGAGGCGACACGTCGTGCACTGGTCGCCCATGCCACGGTTCTCTTCGCCGAGCACGGCTACGAGGGGACCTCGCTCGAGGCCGTGGTGAGCGCCGCGGGCGTCACCAAGGGCGCCGTGTACCACCACTTCACCGGCAAGCGCGAACTCTTCGAGGCCGTCTTCGTGCAGGTCGAGAACGACATGGTCCGGGACGTCCGGACGCACGCCTCCACCGAGAGCGCCGAAGCGCGCACCGTCTCCGGCCTCCGGCACTTCATGACCTATGCCCGTGACCCGCGGTACCGCCAGATCGTCCTGGCCGACGGGCCGTCGGTGCTGGGAGACCGAGCCCAGGACCCCTCACGCAGCCCGATCTACCCCTCGATGGTGCGCACCGTGCACCGTCTACTGCCCGACTGGGACCTCTCCCCCGCCAGCGCAGAGGTGCTGGCTCGACTCCTCCTGGCCCTGGTCCACAGTGCCGCCTCCGCGGCCTCGGGCGCCGGGCTCGGCGCGGAGCCCGACGAGGGAACCGCGGAGCGGTGCACCGCCCACGCCGAGGAGGCCGTGCTGCTGGTGTTCAGCGCCTTGCACGACGCGGGCCGTACCCACCCGGACGCCGCGAGCGCGATCGCCGCCACGTTCGCCGGCTGAACCGCCCCGAGTCGGGACGACGCCCCTCCTCAGACGACGCCCTGCCAGAACTGCACAGGGCCAGAACTGCACAGGGCCCCCGCCCGGCGTGCCGGGACGAGGACCCTGTGAGCAAGACCCTGCGAGCACCGCGCACGGGGGCGCGGTGCTGATGTCGTTCAGGGGTGCGGTCAGGGGGTGACCGTCACCGTGCCGTTCTCGGGCACCAGCTCGACGAAGACGCGACCGGCCGGGACCTTGAGCTCCTTGCCGTCGGCCTCGAGGCGCAGTTCGCCGTCCAGCCCCCTCTTCGACCACGTACCGGTGACGACCTTGCCCGCGTGGAACAGCTGCGCGGTGCCGGAGCCGTCGAAGACGCTCTCGGGGACGAACGCGCCGGACGGGTCCTTGTACCCGGCGTCCTCGACGCCCACGGTCAGCGCCAGGATCGTGTCGGGGGTGTAGGTGTCCCCCTGTGCGGCGTTGGTGTTGGTGTTCTTCCACGCCTTCTTGCCGAACTCCCACTGCGTGGTGCGGTTGCCGAACGAGACGCTGACCTTGCTGGCCGGCTCCCCGGCGGGGAGCTCCTCAGTGGTGCCGAAGGCGAAGTAGTCGTCAGGACGTGCCGGTTCGGTCTTCGCCTTCGCCGCGAGCTGCTCGAGGTTCGCCATCAGGTTGTACGGGCGCGGACGCGAGGTGTCGCGGAAGATCCCTGCGGCTCCCTCCTCGTGGAAGGTGATGCCCGCCTTGGTGATCCGCTGGATCGTCACCGGGGCCGCGCCCGAGGTCACCACGTGGGCACCGGTGTCGGCGATGATCCCGATGTCGCTGGCGCGCATGGAGCGGACCGGACCGACCACCTCGGGGAGCTCGGAGTAGTAGAAGGCGGCCAGACGCGTGGTGCCACCCTCGACCAGTTCCTCGAAGACGAGGTCGGCCTTGGAGAGTCCGCTCTGGCTGGCCTTGCCACTGTTGTCGATCTTCACCACCAGGACCGGACGCTCGAGCTCGACGTCGTCGCCCTCCGCGACGTCGAGTCCGGTGAACGGCCAGGTCTCGGGAGTCGGGACCTCAACGGTCGGTTCCGCCTTGGGCTTCTCCTTCTCGGCGTCCGCCGACCCGCCGCAGGCGGTCAGGACGAGGCCGGTCGCCAGGAGGGAGGCGACCAGGGAAGTGGCCTTGAGGGTGCTTCGACGCACGGTTGCTCCGATCGGGTGCAGGGTTCTGGTGCTGGGTTCTACTGGATGGGAAAGTTCAGGGTGTGACGGCAAGCGTCCGTCGCCGACCGCCCCGGAGCACGGGGATCTGACGGGGAGGAGCGACAACTCCAGTTTGACGCGAAGAACCGCCGGACCTGAGTGCAACGCGCCACACGAGTCACACTTCATCACCGCATCCGGTCGTTACCGCATCCGGCGCGCTCCCACCACCCACGCGCTTGCCAGATGCGCTCCCGCAGGCCCGTGGCCTCGCTCCGGGCCCCGTCAGTCGCACACCAGGTGACCGCAGGCGCGCAGCGCCCGGTCCAGTGCCAGCCGCTGCTCCCGAGCCCGCGGGTCGTCCAGCAGTCGACCAGCTGCGGTTGAGGCCCGGCCGGGCACCGCGTCGAAGTGGTGCATGTCGCTCAGGCCGTAGGACCAGCGGAACCCGTTGCGGGCCAGGATGCGCACCACCCGGTGCGAGGTCGAGCGCCACGCCACGTCCGGGTGCGAGCGGGAGCTCCACCAGCTGTTGGGCAGCACGCCCCACGACGACCGGTAGGGGTTCTCCCACGGGTTCAGGTCCAGCGACCTGCCCCAGGAGTGCGGGGAGCGCCGGGAGGGGGCCCCCACCACGCCACGACAGTTGAAGACAGAGGTGTTGTCGGCGGCCATGGAGCGCATGTCGTTCGCCCCGCCCACCCGTCCCGACCAGCCGAAGCGCTCCACCGGTCGCATCGACCGGATGGGGACCTTCGCGGAGTGCAGGTCACGGAAGGCGCCGCGGAAGTTGTCGACCACGACTGCAGCCACCACCACCTTGCCCCGACGCCGGTACCCGTCGAAGCCCCAGTAGTTGGTCGCCACCACCCGCAGGTCGTGGCGCCCCACCGGGCAGCCCCGGCGCCAACTGACCCCCTTCATCGCCCGCCACTCGGAGCCAGAGATCCGGCGGACCTCGACGTTCGCGCCCTTGCCCACCGCTCGCTTCTGCCTGTGGAAGGAATATGAGGAGTTCGGTCTGCGCGGTGGTCATGGCGGAATGGATTATCTGGTGCTCAGGGCGTTTGTGGAGAGCGTTCAGAAGAACGAATGTCCTCCCATCGATACCTATGATACCGCTAGCTGGATGGTCGTGACGGCATTGTCCGAGGAGTCCATCGCGCTCGGATCGAACGCTGTTCCCATTCCTGATTTTACAAACGGCAGATGGAATAAAAAGCGCGATCGCTTTGCGACCGGCGACTACGCACTGGATTAATGTCTGAGAGGAGCAAACAAATGAATATCCTGCGTTATCCGGATGATATCAAGATCCAAACGGACGCATCGCCGTTCCGCTTTGAGGAACCGAACGTGTACAATCCTACAGACGCACGCGTGGAGTGCATCATATCGGACGGAGTTCTGCGTGTAACGCTTTTGCCCTCCG
>JAZQNT010000606.1:0-6126 GCA_045627505.1 Nocardioides sp. | reverse complement strand
GGAGAAATGACGAAGAATGATTGGCCAAGGATTCAGGCGGCAACTTGTAAAACAATAAAAACGGCGTTGCTGAAGCATGTTGTTGCTCAAGAAAAAGCCCTTTCACAAGAGAAGCGGAAAGCTTTGATTGATGCTCAGATTGTTAAGGCGAAAAAACTTAATGACGAAGGAAAGACTCTGGTCGTTGGAAATTGCTATTTGGGTATGCCTTTGATTGGATTGGTCGCGCTTAATGGCGGGCAGGATTTCAAAGCTGCTCCGTCTGATATTGGGGTAAGTGAGTCTGATGATACTGTAGTTGTGAAATCGCTCACTTGGCCCAGCGCCATTTCACCCGGGCCCATTTCACCCAGCGCCATCCTTGGTCGTGGCAACTGCTCAAGTGCGTACCGCGCCTGCCGATCTGGGGGTCAACGGAGACCACCCGGCCTCCACCATGACTTGATTCCTTCCGAGAGGGGACACTGTGGCTTCCGCGAGCGTCAGCGGCCTGTCCAGCGGTATCGACACCGCGAGCATCGTCGAGCAGCTCATGCAGATCGAGGCCATCCCGCAGAACAAGCTGAAGACCCAGGTCTCCAAGCGGGAGTCCGTGGTCTCGGCGCTGCAGGGGATCAACACCAGCACGGCCGGCATCGCCACCCAGGCGAAGGAGCTCGCGAAGGCGAGCTCGTGGAGCGCCCTGACCACGAGCTCCTCGCTGGCCGGCGTCACCGCCACCGCGACCTCGTCGGCCTCTCCCGCCTCGTTCGACGTCAAGGTTCAGGCGGTGGCCACCAGCCACAGCGAGACGTACGCGAGCACGGCCGCCCTGACCGACGCGCTCGTGCCCGAGGTCGACGGCAAGCGCATGCTGACGATCACCCAGGCTGACGGCACCCAGGTCTCGGTGGACACCGGCGACGGCACCCTGAAGGGCGTCGCCGACGCACTCAACAACCCCGCCAACGGCACCGGTGTGAAGGCCACCCTGATCCAGGTGAGCGCCGGCAACTACCGCCTCGTCGTCGACGCCACCGCCACCGGCACCGACTCCTCCTTCAGCATCGCCACCGTCGACGGCAGCCCCGACGGCGGCGCACTGCTCGGAGGCATCGACGCATCGCGCACGCGCGCCGGCACGGACGCCGAGATCGTGGTCTCCGGGTTCACCCTCACCTCCAAGACCAACACCTTCAACGACATCATGCCCGGCATCTCGCTGACCCTGGCCTCCAACACCAAGGTGGGAGAGACCGCCACCCTCGACGTCACCCGCGACGCCAGCCAGACGTCGGAGCAGGTGAAGCTGCTTGTCGACAACATCAACTCGGTGATCTCCACCATCACCACCAGGACGGCCTACGCCGCCGGTACCGGAACCTCCGGCATCCTGTCCGGCGACTCCACCGTGCGCGCGCTGCGCAGCGCGTTCGCCGACACCCTTTACGCCGCCGACGGCAGCATCATGGCCGACATGGGGCTCTCGATCGACCGCTACGGCAAGCTCACCTTCGACGAGGCTGCGTTCGCCAAGGCCTACGAGACCGACCCCGAGAAGGTGGCTGCCGCGTTCGCCACCGGCAACGACAGCTTCGCCGGGCGGGTCGAGAAG
Organism: Nocardioides sp.; assembly: GCA_045627505.1. GTDB lineage: Bacteria > Actinomycetota > Actinomycetes > Propionibacteriales > Nocardioidaceae > Nocardioides. The sequence goes on along the minus strand of JAZQNT010000606.1, from coordinate 4,532 downwards.
CTCACCAAGCAGTACAGCGACCCCACCGACGGCATCCTCACCCAGGCCGTCACCGGCCACCAGTCGACCATCAAACAGCTGAACCAGTCGATCGAGGGCTGGGACCTCCGCCTCGAGACCCGCAGGTCCACGCTCTCGAGGCAGTACACCGCGATGGAGACCATGCTCACCCAGCTCCAGGGCCAGGGCAACTACATCAGCAGCCAGATCTCGTCGTGGAACGCTTCGAAGAACTGACATGCCGATCAACAACACTGCTCGCAACGCCTACCTCGGGGCCTCGATCCAGACCGCCAGCCCCGCTCGACTGCTGGTGATGCTCTGCGACCGGCTGGTGCTCGACCTCCAGCGGGGGCGCGACGCCCAGGTCGCCGGCGACCGGGAGCAGGCGAACACCCAGCTGCTGCACGCCCAGGACATCGTGATGGAGCTCCGCAGCAGCCTCGACACCAAGGTCTGGAAGGGTGGCGAACAGCTCGGCGCGATCTACGACTGGATGTTCAGCCAGCTGGTCAAGGCCAACACCCGCATGGATGTCGCCACCACGGAGCACGTGCTCAAGCTGGCCACGGAGATCGCCGACGCCTGGCGTCAGGCCGCGCTCCTGCAGGCCCGGGCCTGAGCAGACGATGACCGACCTGAACGCCTGGGAGGCGGAGCTGGACCGGTTCGAGGCTCGACTCACGACGGCGGAGCGTCTCCTCGCCCCCGCCACTGCCGTCGACGTCGAACTCCTGGAGGAGTGCGTGGGCACCCCACCATGGAAGGCGCCCACGCACCTGGGTCCGATCCCCGACGCGCTCGTCCCGCGGGCCCGGGCCCTCCTGGAGCGGCAGCGCGAGACGTCGGCCGGGCTCGTCGAGGCGATGCGGGCCATCAACCGCCAGCGGGGGTTCGCCAGCAAGGTCAGCGACGCCACCACGAACCGGTCCCGCCCCGTCTACCTGGACGTCCAGGCCTGACCGTTCTACCCAGAACCACTCAGGAACCGTCCTGAGTACCCGATGGGAGTCAGCGTGAGCACTCCGGCCACCTGGCCGCACCGCCACGCCAACGGCCAGCGGCCCGCTGCCGCACCGGTCACGCACCACCACCCGACGGGAGCCTGACGTGCACGCCCTCATCATCGATGACTCGCGCTCGATGCGCATGATCCTGGGACGGATCATGAAGCAGGCTGGCTTCGAGTTCACCGAGGCCGGTGACGGTCAGCAGGCGCTGGACCACCTCAACGCCGGCCTGCGCCCGGACATCTGCCTGATCGACTGGAACATGCCGGTGATGAACGGCTACGAGTTCGTCACCTCGGTGCGCGGAAACCGCGACTGGCGCGACATCACGCTGATGATGGTGACCACCGAGAGCGAGCACTCGCAGATCGTCGCCGCCCTGGCTGCAGGCGCCCACGAGTACGTCATCAAACCCTTCACCGCCGACGCGATCCTCGACAAGCTGGACCTGCTCGGCCTGAACCCGAACGGAGCCCTTGGATGAGTGCCCCCACCGCTCCCGAGTCCGCAGGCGTCCCGGCGCCGGACGACGTCCGCGCGGTCACCGAGGAGGTGTGGTCGACGTTCCTGGGCCACACCGACCCGCTGGTCGCCGGCGACGCGCCCGCCTTCACCCCGGAGTGGTCCGCGTCGGTCACCATCAAGGGCGAGTGGAACGGCATGGTCGTCCTCAACCTCACCGCGGCCGGCGCCCGGCTCGTGACCTGCGGCATGCTCGGCATGGACCCCGAGACCGACGAGGCCAGTGACGCCGACGTCGTGGACGCCGTGGGCGAACTCGTGAACATGGTGGGCGGCAACGTCAAGAGCCTCGTGCCCGGCCCCAGCCAGCTGTCCCTGCCGTTGGTCGCCACCGGGCAGTTCGCCCACGGCACCGACGAGCAGGAGCTCGTCCGCCTCGCGTTCGCCTGGGGCACCGAACCGATCGCCGTCACCGTCCACTCGGGTCGGGCGGCAGTGAACAAGGGAGATCGATGAAGATCCTGGTCGTCGACGACAGCCGCGTGATGCGGCAGATCGTCATCCGTACGTTGCGCCAAGCCGGCTTCGGCGGACACGACATCCTCGAGGCCGAGAACGGCGTGCAGTGCGTCGAGCTGGTCGCGACCGAGAAGCCCGACCTGGTGCTCTCGGACTGGAACATGCCCGAGATGAACGGCATCGACGCCCTGGCCACCCTGCGCGCCTCGGGACAGCCCGTTCCGTTCGGCTTCGTCACCTCCGAGGGCTCGGACGAGATGCGGGCCCGCGCCGCCGCGGCTGGCGCGCTGTTCCTGATCGCCAAGCCGTTCACCCCCGAGACGTTCGAGGAGATGCTCTCCGCCGTCCTCCCCAAGAGCGCATGAGGGTCCACCTGCCCGTCGCCAAGGAGGTCCGCGACCTCCTCGGCGACCTGCTGGGCAAGCCCGTCGCCATCGAGCCCGCCGCGCCGCTGGCCCCCGGGCCGAAGCGGCCGTCCTCGATCGCGGTCTACGTGGACGACCACCTGCGGGTCGCGGCGCTGGTCTGCCTCGACCTGCCGCTCTCGGCCTTCACCGCCGCAGCCATCGGCCTGGTCCCGCCGAAGTCGGCCGAGGAGGCCGTGGAGGCAGGAGCGCTGTCCGAGGTGCTGCGGGAGAACCTGCACGAGGTGCTCAACATCGCCGCAGGCCTGTTCAACGGCGTCCCCGGCGCCGACCACCTGCGTCTGCACGCGGTGCACCCGGCCGGCGAGCGCACCCCGACCGACGTCCTGGTCCAGGCGCTCACCCTGGGGCGTCGCACCGACCTGCGGATCGACATCCCCGGCTACGGCGCGGGCGTGCTCTCGGTGGTCCTCACCTACTGACGCCCCGCGTGGCCCCACCGCCCCGGCGCTCCCAGCGGAGCACCGGGGCGGTGTCGCTTCCCCTGCCCCGCCAGTCGCACATGTGACCCAAACCGCATATTTCTGGTGTTTTTGCGTGCGTTTTCCTCAACTACTCATTCGGGGAACCGATGTTCCTCCTGAGCACGGAGCGCTCATCCCCCGCCGACGGACCGGCACCCCCCACTCCTCAGCGAGAGGCTCTGCCGTGCCCTTTGCCGTCTCCGATGCCGTGTCCGGCGTGCTCCACACCGCCCTGGATGGTGTCGCGGCACGCCAGCAGGTGGTCGCCGACAACATCGCGAACGTCGACACCCCGGGCTTCCGGGCCACCTCCGTCGACTTCGAGTCGTCGCTGAAGGCCGCCATCGCCCGGGGCGACTTCGCGGACGGCGAGGCCACCGTGCAGATGGCCTCCACCCCCACCAACACCCCGGTGGGCGAGAACGGCAACAACGTTGACCTGCGCAAGGAGACCCTGACCGCGATGCAGTCCCAGTTCGGCTACCAGGTGCTCACCCGCGCGGTCTCCGACCGCCTCGCATGGATCAGCTCCGCGACGGCAGGCTCATGATGGGCGCCTTCTCAGTCCTCGACATCGCCGGCTCGAGCATGGGCATGCACCAGAGCTGGCTCGACGCGTTGGCCAACAACATCTCCAACGTCAACACCACCACCTCCACCGACGACGACGCGTTCCAGGCGGAGATGGTGGTCGCGCGCGCCCGCACCTCCGGCGGCGTCGAGGTGACCGACATCGAAAAGGGGTCCGCCGAGGGACGTGTCGTGCACGACCCTGACCACCCGCTGGCCGACGCCGACGGCTACGTCCGCAGGCCCGACATCGAACTCTCTGACCAGATGAGCGACCTGATCATCGCCCAGCGCGGCTACCAGGCATCGGTCCAGGTCACCAAGTACGCCCAGGACACCTACAACGCAGCCCTGCAGATCGCACGCTGAAGCGCATCATCGAGATCGAGCCCTTCGACTTCATGGCGGCCAACGTGCCCCTGGTCCCCTCGGCCGACGTCAACCCGGTGGACTTCGCCTCCTCCGGCGCCGGCGCCTTCCCCACTTCCCCCGCGGTCAGCGGCACCGAGTTCGCCGACATGCTGGCCGAGAACATCGACCACCTCGACGCCGTGCAGGACAAGGCCGACCAGCTCTCCGTCCAGGCCGCCACCGGTGACCTCGACGCCCTGCACGACTACACCATCGCCGCGACCGAGGCCACCGTCACCACGCAGCTGACTGTCGCCGTGCGCAACAAGGCCGTTGAGGCCTTCAACGAGATCATGAGGATGCAGGTCTGATGAAGGAGAACCTCACCCGTGCCCTCGGGCGCCTGCGAGAGAGGTTCCAGGGGCTCAGCCTCGGCCAGAAGCTCGCGTCGACGGCTGGCGTGCTGGCGCTCGTCCTGGGTGTCGTCATGGTGGCCCGCTGGGCCACCACGCCCACGTACAGCCCTCTGTTCTCGCAGCTCGACTCCGCGGACGCCTCGGCGGTCATCGACGAACTCAACGCCAGCGGCGTCCCCTACCAGCTCTCCGACGGCGGCCAGACCATCTCGGTGCCCAAGGAGCAGGTCTACTCGACCCGCATCGCGCTCAGCGGTGAAGGGCTTCCGGCGAGCAACAAGGGCGGGTACTCGCTGCTCGACAACCAGGGCCTGT